>DASYBH010000385.1:0-2418 GCA_036500885.1 Candidatus Dormiibacterota bacterium | reverse complement strand
GACCGGTGGCCGAGAACCTGGTCAACCAGACGCTGCCGAACGAGGGCACGGTGATCGGCTCGGCGCTGACCACGCAGGGGGTCATCGAGCGCACCGACATGCAGTCGGTGGGCGGGCGGCCGGACCTGTTCGTCACCCATGGGATGCACACGGCCCGGGTGGTGCCGATGAGCACGGAGGAGCCGCTGCCCGACGGCCGCCGCACGCTCGGCGCGATCGCGTACTACCGCATCGAGGCGAAGGCCTTCACCGACGAGGAGCGCCGTCTGCTCGACGACTTCGCGGCGCTGGTCAGCCTGTCCATCCAGCGCGCCGAGCTGCGGGGGGCCACCGAGCGGGCGATGGCACGTCTCCAGCTCGCGATCGACGTCGCGCTGGACCTCGCCCGCTCGCTGGACGTGGGCGAGGTCGTGCGCCGTCTGGTGCGGCGGGCCGCCGTGGCGACCAGCGCCGACCGCTGCGCGCTCCTGCGGCTGGAGGGCGGCGTCGATGGCGAGATGGTCACGATCGACACCTTCGATTCGAGCGGCGCCGAGCGCTTCATCGGCGGGCGGCAGCTCGTCGCGACGCAGCCGATGGTGCGGAGCGCGATCCTCGGCCGGAGCCCGGTGCTGAGCGGCCGGCAGGAGCTGGCGCCGATGCCGGAGTCGCTGCAGGACGCGCTGCGCGACGTGCGGTACACGGCGACGGTGCCGCTGGTGTACAGCGGCGAGGTGATCGCCGTGCTCGTGCTCAGCCGGCGCCGGGAGCAGGCCTTCGCGGTCGAGGACGTGGACACGGTCACCCTGCTGGGCGGACCGGCCGCGCTGGCGCTGCGCAACTCGTACCTCTACGCGCGGACCGAGGAGGCGAGCCGCGTCAAGACCGACTTCCTGGACATGGCCGCGCACGAGCTGCGCACCCCGCTGACCGTGATCAGCGGCTACCTCTCGATCCTCCGCGAGGGCGCGTTCGGGCCGGCGCCCACCAGGTGGCAGGAGCCGCTGCGCATCCTGGACGCGAAGGCCGCCGAGCTGCGCCGGCTCGTGGACGACCTGCTGCTGGCGGCTCGGCTGGAGACGGGGCGCCTGGAGTCCGCGATGCGGGTGGTCGACCTCCGGGAGGTCGCCGAGCAGTCGGCCGAGCTCGCGGGCGGCGTGCCCGAGCTGACGCTGCCGGAGGACCCGGTGATCGTGCGCGGTGACCGCGATCAGCTCTGCCACCTGCTCGACCACCTGGTGCACAACGCCCTGGTGTACGGCCACGAAGGCCGCCCGCGCTCGGCGCGCGTCGACCTGGAGGCGAGGCCGAAGGACGGCGAGGCGCGGCTGGCGGTCGAGGACCGGGGCCGGGGCCTGCCGCCCGAGAAGGTCGAGCAGATCTTCGAACGCTTCTCCCGGTACGAGGACCCCGACCAGCCGATGGTGCCCGGAACGGGTCTGGGACTCTACATCGCCCGTGAGTTGGCCGGCCGGCACGGCGGCCGCGTCGAGCTGGAGTGGACCGAGTGGGGCAAGGGCAGCCGGTTCGCGGTGTTCCTGCCGCTGCTGGAGGGCACGACGGAGCCGGAGGCCGAGCAGTCCGGTAGAGCCGAGACCCGCGTGGTGTCGTCGCCTGCCCAGTAAGCAGATCCCATCTATGCCTCCACCACCACCTCGGTCGCGGCGGTCTCGTCGTGCGCCGGGCGCAGCGAGCGGGCCGCCAGGGGCAGCGCGGCCAGGCGCAGCAGCGCCTGCCACGGGGCGACCGGGCTCCCGTCGACCGAGACCACGCGCTGCCCGGTGAGCAGGCCGCCGGCCGTCCGGCCGGTCAGCGTCCAGCACGCCACGTGGTACGTCGCGGCCATCGCCACGAACGAGAGCAGCCGCCGGCGCGGCCTCAGGGCCGCCGTCACGCCGGCGCACAGGGCCAGGTCCAGGCTCGCGGCCAGCATGCGCCCGGCGGGTCCCGCGGCGGGGCCGGCGGGCGGGAGACGGCCACGCAGGTCGAGCAGGAAGCGCCTCGTCACGAGCCGGTGCGCCAGGATCTGGACCGTCCCGTAGAGCGGTGCCGGCAGCCGGGGCAGGTAGCCGTCGACCACCGCCACCAGCTCGCCGCCGCGCCACCCGTACCGCAGGACGCCGCCGGGGCGCCTTGCCAGCACGCCTCCGGTGATGGGCCAGGTCCAGGCCGTGCCGTCGAACGTGGGCTCGCCGAAGGCCAGCATGGTCAGCGGCCCCAGGCGCAGCCGCCAGCGCTCGCCGCGGATCAGCCCGAACGTCAGGCGCCGGACGCCGGCGAAGTACGCGTCGCGCAGGCGAGCGGGCGCCGGCCGGAGTGGAGCGCGGACCGTGTGCTCCTGGTGCACGGGCCGGGCGTTCCACACGCCGTTCATGATGGAGGCCGCCGATGGCGCAGCGCCGCTTCTCCGCCAGCGTCCTGATCGCTCGCGAACCCGAT
>DASYBH010000384.1:0-9555 GCA_036500885.1 Candidatus Dormiibacterota bacterium | reverse complement strand
GCCAGGCGCGCGACGCCGATGTCCCAGCCCTGCACGCCGTAGTTGGCCGGAATGGCCGCGGCGGCGATCGCCACGGTCCGCGTCGCGTTGCCGGCGAGGTCGGTGATGTCGTACCCGAACGTCACCGTGCCGGCGACCTTGCCCTGCAGGACGTGTCCCGCCGTGAGGACGAACGCGGGGGCGATCAGGGATCCGCTTCCTACGTACCAGTGCGCGCCGTCGCTCATCAGGAGACGCCCGATGGCCCAGAACGGCGACTGTTCTGCGGGGCTGTGAATCTGCTCCTTCTCGGGCGGCGCTCCGTAGTGAACTGCCATGATCGAACTCCTTCCGGTGACCCTTCGCGGGAGGGCTTCTGACAGGGGGTGGGTCGTTGCATGCCACCGACCGTCGTCAAGGTATGGCGTGCGCCGGACGCTGCCAACCGGGGGATTACGGGGTTCTCGACGCGTAGGAGCGCTCGAGACAAATCAGTACTTTCCCGGGTTACACCGCCGTCTCGGCGACCTACGCTGGCCCGGGGGTCACCGCGCCGAACGGATGGTCAGTCGAGGGTGCGGCGCGTGAAGCCCATGCGGTCGTACATCGCCTGGAGCGTGGGCCGGGAGGTCTCGATCGCCTTCCGCGCACCCTGCGCCAGCACCCGCTCCAGCTCCGCCTGGTCCGCGCGGACCTCCTGGAAGCGCTGCTGGATGGGCGTCAGGCAGGCCGTCAGCGCCTCGGCGACGTCGGCCTTGAAGCGCCCGTAGCCGAGGCCCTCGTACTCGCGCTCGATGTCGGCCGGGTCGGCGCCCGTCGCCACCGACATCATGTCGATCAGGTTGGTGATGCCCGGCTTGTCCGGCGCCCGCCGCACCTCGCGGCCGGTGTCGGTGACCGCGCTCATGATCTTCTTCCTGATCACGTCCGGCGGGTCGATGATCAGGACCTTGCCCATGTCGCTGCTGGTCGACGTGGACATCTTCTTCTCCGGGTCGGTCAGGTCCATGATCCTGGCGCCGGTGTCCGGGTAGACGCCCCGCGGAACGGTGAAGGTCTCCCCGTAGCGTGCGTTGAAGCGCTGGGCGACGTCGCGCGTCAGCTCCATGTGCTGGCGCTGGTCGTCGCCGATGGGCACGATGTCCGTCTGGTACAGCAGGACGTCACCGGCCATGAGCACCGGGTACGTGAAGAGGCCCGCGGACACGAACTCGTGCGCGTCGGACTTGTCCTTGAACTGGGTCATCCGGCGCAGCTCGCCGAAGGAGGTGGAGGCGCTGAGGAGCCAGGCAGCCTCGGCGTGGGCCGGGTTGTGGCTCTGGGCGAACACCGTCGACCGCGCCGGGTCGATCCCGGTGGCGAAGAGCATGGCGGCCAGGTCGAGGGTCGACCGGCGCAGCTCGTCGGGATCGTGCTCGACGGTGATCGAGTGCAGATCCACGATGCAGAAGAACGCCTCGCCCTGCTCCTGGGTCGCCGCGTACTGGCGGAAGCCGCCGGAGTAGTTGCCGAAGGTCTTCCGCCCGGTCGGCTGGATGCCCGAGAAGATGCGCACGGTCAGCGAATTCTACCGGCCGGGACCGCGCTCCCCGGCCAGCCGTCTCGGCTCAACTGGGGCCAGAATGCGCACGAAGGCCAGAGGGGTTCTGGAAGGAGGGGTCTGCCCCCACTTGCCTCTCAGGCGAACAGCTCGTTCAGCGGTGTCGCCTGACTGGCCCGGCCGAGTCGCGGTACGCCGAGGCGGTCCTCGACCGTGGCCAGCAGCGAGTAGTGGTCGTGGCGCTGGGCGGTCGTGTGGCTGGTGAGGCCCTGGGCGACCACGATGGCCGGCACCCGGTTGTCGCCGTGCCCGTCGTCCTCGTCCCACGTGACGAGCAGCAGGCCGCCCTGCTGCCAGGCGGCGGAGGCGAGGATCCTTGGCACGAGGCCGGACAGGAAGTCGTCCGCCTGCCGCGAGCCGCAGTCGTGGCCGTCGTGGCACAGGTCCGGGGTGATCCAGACGAAGCTCGGGGTGGCGCCCGCGAGGTCGCGGTCGAGCGCGGTCAGCGGCACGACGTTGGCGGGACAGGCGCCGCCGAAGTAGGCGAACGGGTTGTGCTTCACCGCGTACGGCGACGGGCTGTCCAGGCACCCTCGGGTCAGCCCCTCCATGTAGGCGCGCCAGGAGATGCCGCGCTCGCTGAGCTGGGCGCCGACGCCCCCGGGCGCCAGGCGGTGGTATCCGTCGTCGGTGATCCCGAAGGTCGAGCCTCCCGCGAGCGCGAGGTAGTTGGGCAGGCTGGGGTGCGACACGGCGTGATAGTTGGTGGCGATCGCGTACTGGACCGCCAGCCGGGCCGTATAGGGCTGGGCCATCGCCTCCGTGTAGCCGCGGTTCTCCATGACGATCACGAAGACGTGCGTGGCCGCCGCGGCGGGCGGCGCTGAGATCGCCGGCGTGCTGGGTGGCGTGGTCCCGGTGCCCGCCGCCGGCGACGATCCCCCGCAGACCGCCAGCAGCAGCGTCGCGGCGAGGCCAACCGCCGCCCGGCGCACCATCGCTCCAGGATAGGCAGCCGGTCAGGACTGCGCCGGGTCCGCCTGCTCCAGCGCGATGGGCTGTGCCCGCGGCTGTGCCTCGAACACCCGCCGGCTGGCCAGCCAGACCGCCACCGCGGTCGTCACCAGGATCGTGACGGCGCCGAGGCCCATCGCCGCCCGCGGCCCGAACTGCTGCGCGACCCAGCCGACGATCGGCGCGCCGATCGGCGTCGTGCCGATGAACACCACGGAGTACATCGCCATGACGCGGCCGCGCAGCGCCGGCTCCGAGCGGAGCTGGAGGAGCGAGTTGGCCGTCGTCTGGAACACGAGCGCTGCCATGCCCGTCGGGATCAGCGCCGCGATCTCGAGGGGCAGGGTCGGCGCCGCCGCGGCGGCCAGCATCAGCACCCCGAACAGGGCCAGCGCCACCAGCAGCACGCGAATGCTGGGCTCCCGGCGCCCGGCGGTCAGGAGGGCGCCGCTCACCGAGCCGAGCCCGAGCATCGCGAACAGCAGGCCGTAGGTGCCGGCGCCGCCGTGGAAGGTGTCGCTCGCCAGCAGGGGCAGGATGACCGTCCAGTTGAGCGCCAGCGTGCCGACGACGCCCAGCACGGCCAGCGGCACGCGGATGTCGGGCCGCGACCAGGCGAAGCGCAGCCCCTCCATCAGCTGTCCCCGCAGGCGCCGCACGCCAGCCGTTCGATGGAGCTGCGCCGGGTCCATCGCCAGCAGCGCGAGCAGGACGGCGCCGAAGGATATGGCGTTGAGCACGAAGCACCAGCCAGTGCCGACCAGCGTGATCGTGATGCCGGCGATCGCCGGGCCGACCACGCGCGACGCCGTGAACGTCACGCTGTTCAGGCTCACCGCGTTCGCGACATGGCTCCGGCCCACGATCTCCATGACGAAGGACTGGCGGGCGGGGTTGTCCACGGCCGTCACCAGGCCCAGGAGCAGTGCCAGCAGGTAGACCATCCAGAGCTGGACGACGCCCAGCAGCGTGACGGCGCCGAGCGCGAGCGCGAGCAGCCCCATCACCGCCTGGGTGAGCACCAGCAGGCGGCGCTTGTCGATCCGGTCCGCCAGCACCCCGCCCCAGATGCCCAGCAGCAGCATCGGCAGGAACTGCAGCGCCGACACCACGCCGAGCGCGACGCCGCTGCCCGTGAGATGGAGGACCAGCCAGGACTGCGCCACCCGCTGCATCCAGCTGCCGCTGACCGACACCGCCTGGCCGATGAAGTAGATGCGGTAGTTGCGCACGCGCAGCGAGCCGAACGTGTTGCCCGCGACGTGCTCCAGCGCCGCGAGCGGGCGGATCACCGCTCGTCCTCCAGCAGTCGCTCCAGGATGGCCCCAGCCTCGTCCAGCACCTGGAGCTGGCGCTCGTCCAGGCCGGCCAGCCGCCCCGCCAGGTAGGCGGTCTTGCGCGTGCGGCTGCGCATCAGGCGGAGCCTGCCGCGTGGCGTGACGCCGACCCGCGAGACGCGCCGGTCGGTCGCGTCAGCGCTCCGCGTGACCAGGCCGCCCGCTTCGAGCGCGGCCACGGTGCTCGTGATGCTGGGCGGCTTGACGCCCTCCAGGGTGGCGAGCTCGCCCAGGGGGAGGGGTCCACGGCGGGCGATGGTCGCCAGCGCCGAGAAGGCTGAGGGGCTGAGGCCGCTCTCGCCCTGCTGGCGGAGGCGCCGGTTCAGGCGGGTCACCGTCAGACGCAGGCGCCCGGCCAGCTGAGCACGGTCGACGGCCACCGGAGGTGCGGTCACGAGATCATGAACTTATTTAGCCTACCGAACTATTCCGGAGCGGTCCCCTCCCATGGGTGGGAGGGGAGCGCTCGGGGATGCGCCGCCGTCAGAGCGGCGCCGGTGTGCCCAGGTGCCGGTGCACGAAGGCGATCTGCGCCTCGAGCTGACGGACCTTCTCGTCGACGACCTGCGACGAGTGCCCGGCCTCGAACTCGTAGTAGTCGTGCGGTTTGCCGAGCTCGCGCAGCCGGGCCAGGTAGTTCTCGATCTGCCGGATCGGGCAGCGCGGGTCGTTGCGCCCGGCCATCACCAGCACCGGCACGCGCACCTGCTCGACATACGTGATCGGTGACCGCTCGCGGTAGAACTCCGGCCGCTCGGCCGGCGTGCCGCCGAAGAGCGCCCGGTCGAACGCCTTGAGCGGCTCCATCTCGTCCTCGAAGGCGGCCACGTAGTCCGCGACCGGCACGATGGCGATTCCCAGGCTCCACGCCTCCGGCTGGCGGCCGAGGCCGAGCAGGGTGAGGTAGCCGCCCCACGAGCCGCCGCCGAGCACCAGCCTGGCCGGGTCCGCGATGCCCGCGGCGACGAGATGGTCGCGCACCGCCCGCACGTCAGCGATCTCGGTCAGCCCCGGGTCCGCCTCCAGCGCGTCGCGCCACTCCCGGCCATACCCCGTGCTGCCGCGGTAGTTGACCAGCGCGACCGCGAACCCGTGGTCGACCCACGCCTGCACGACCGGCGACCACTGGTCACGGTCGTGCGAGGTGGGTCCGCCGTGGACCAGGACCAGGGTCGGGTGGGGCCGCGGGCCCTCCGGCTCCGCCAGGAAGCCGTGGACCTGCCCCGCGCGCACGTCCTGGTAGGCGACGCCAGGCGGTGGTGGGGGACCGGGCGGTTCCAGCAGGGTCCGGCCGTCCTCCAGCAACCGGGTGGGGGTGGCGCCGCTGGAGTGCTGGATCCACAGCCTGCCGTCCGGCCGCACCAGGGCGGCCGCGATCGTGCCCGCCGGGGCGTCGAGCGGCTCCAGGCGGCGCGTCCCGAGGTCGTACCGGAACAGCTCGCGCCGGCCGGCGTGGTCGTGCACGAGGAGCAGCGCGTCCGCGTCCGGGTACCAGTCCGCCGCGCGCACCTCGCCGGGCAGGTCGAGCGCCAGCTCCGTCAGGTCGCCCGCCGGCGGCGCCCAGACCGCCGGCCGGGAGAGGCCCGATCGCTCGTGCTGGACGACCAGGCGCTGATCGCCGGCGATGGGCGACCAGGGACCGGCCGTCAGGCCCAGGCCGGCGCCGTCCCACAGGTCGGCGACGCCGTGTCCGCTGAGGCCGACCACGCGCAGCGCCGGGTGCCGGCTGTCCCCGTGCTCGGAGTGGGACAGGGCGACCAGGGTCTCGTCGCGCGAGAGGCCGGCCACGTCCGCGTCCTCGCGGTGCTGGTACAGCAGCCGGGGCGCAGCCTCCGGCGCGCTGAGCCAGATGCGGCTCCCGGCATCGGTGGACGTGCCGACGATCGCGAACCCATGGGCCAGCGCGAGACCGGCGATGTAGCCGGGCTCGACGCCCGGAGCCGCCACCCGGGCCGGACCGCCGCCGGCGAAGGGCCCCACCCGCCAGGTGCCGAACTCGTTGCCGCGCTCGTCGTCGAACCACCACATCACCTCGCCCGCCGGGTCCAGGGCGCCGATCGTCGTGCCCTCCGGCCTGTCGGTGACCTGCTGCCGCTGGCCGGTGCCCCGATCCCAGGTGTGCAGTTCCATGCGACCACTCTCGTTGGAGGCGTGGAGCAGACGGTCGGGCGCGTCGCGCGCCCACGCCGGCAGGGTGATCGAGGGGGCGCGGAAGCGCCGGCGCCAGGCGGCCTGTTCGCTCATGCCGTCCGAGTCTAAGCAGGCAGCTACCTGCGGGGCATTGTGCTTCTGTCCAAAAAGCGGCGGGACCCGACCCATTGGGCCGACCTCTTTCCTCAGCATCCGTTCCGGGGGTGTCCCCCCAGACGAGCGAAATGGGCTGCGCTCCGCCGCTCGGCTCCGGACTTACCGGGCGTCGTGGAGGCTCTAAACTGCGACTCATGTCCCCGCAGACCTCGACTGGCCGGAGGGTGCTCGGGCTGCGGTGCCGCGAGTGCGGCGCCGAGTACGAGCTGCAGGCCACACACGTGTGCGAGGCCTGCTTCGGCCCACTGGACGTCATCTACGACTACGACGCCATCCGCCGGGTGGTCAGCCGCGAGCGCATCGAGGCGGGCCCGCCGACGATGTGGCGGTACCGTGCCCTCCTGCCGCTCGAGGACGAGGCGCCCGTGGTCACGCTGGGCGAGGGCCTCACCCCGCTGGTGAGGGCCGAGCGGCTGGGTGCCGAGCTCGGGCTCAGGAACCTGTACCTGAAGAACGACAGCATGAACCCGACCAACTCGTTCAAGGACCGCGTGGTGTCGGTGGCGGTGTCCTGGGCGCGCGCCCACGGGTTCGAGACGATCGGCTGCGCCTCCACCGGGAACCTGGCCAACTCGGTCGCCGCGTACGCGGCCAGGGCCGGGCTGGAGTGCTACGTCTTCGTGCCCGACGACACCGAGCACGAGAAGCTGGTCGCCACCGACGTGTTCGAGCCCAACCTGGTCGCGGTCCACGGCACGTACGACGAGGTCAACCGGCTGTGCAGCCAGGTGATGGAGGAGCTCCCCTGGGCCTTCTGCAACATCAACGTGCGGCCGTTCTATGCCGAGGGCTCGAAGACGCTGACCTACGAGACGGCCGAGCAGCTCGGCTGGCGACTGCCCGACGAGATCGTCATCCCCATCGCCTCCGGCTGTCAGTTCGTGCGTCACCGCAGGGCGGCGCAGGAGCTGCTGGAGCTCGGCCTGGTCGACGGCGCGAGCCTGCCCCGGCTGACCGGCGCCCAGGCGCTCGGGTGCGCTCCGGTGTACAACGCCTGGCGCGACGGCACCGAGCGCGTCACGCCGGTGCGGCCGAACACGATCGCCCGCTCCATCGCCATCGGCAGCCCGTCGGACGGCACGTACGTCGTGCGCATCGCCCGCGAGACCGGCGGCGTGGTGGAGGCGGTCAGCGAGGAGGAGATCGTCGACGCCATCCGGCTGCTCGCCAGGACCGAGGGAATCTTCACGGAGACCGCGGGCGGGGTCACGATCGGCGTGCTGGCCAAGCTGGCGCGGGCCGGTCGCTGGAATGGCGACGAGGTGATCGTGGCCTACGTGACCGGCCACGGGCTGAAGACGGCGGACGTGGTCTCGGGCGACGGCTTCGCCCGCCGGGTCGAAATAGAGCCCAGCCTTCGCTCGTTCCGGCAGAAGGTGTCCGTCTAGCGTCGTGCAAAGGAGTGTTTGCCAGTGCCCACGTTCCGCATCCCCGGCCCGTTGCGCAGCCTGAGCGGCGGCGAGCCCACGGTCGCCGTCGAGGCGATCGACCTGCGGTCGGCGATCGACCAGCTCGACGCCAGGTTCCCCGGCTTCAAGGGCCGGCTGCTGGACGACGCGGGCCAGCCGCGACAGTTCGTCAACCTCTTCCTGAATGACGAGGACGTCAGGCTGGGTCAGGGTCTGGACTCGCCGGTGAGGGATTCCGACGAGATCGCGATCGTGCCGGCGGTCGCCGGGGGAGCACGCTGACGGCCTCCATCGTAAAAACGACGCGCCAGCGGCCTGGCTCGTAAAAACAAAGGGGAGGAGGAGTGGGATGTTCGCGCGGTGGCGTGGTCGTGTCCAGGTGGGCCGCCTGGCAATCATCGCAGCGGTCTGTCTCGGGCTGAGCGTGCCCGCCGCCGCCGAGCCCGCCGTGGCAGTGGTCACCGAGCTGCCGGCAGGTCCGGACGTGGCGCCGGCGAGCCCCATGAGAGCGCGGCTCCTCAGCGCGGTGCAGCTGGGTCCCACCGCTCAGCCGCTCCAGGTGAGCCTGCCCGGAGCGGGCCGGCAGCGGCCCTCGCCGCGGCGGCTCGAGCTCGGTCCGCAGGTCGCGCTGGCCGCGCCGCCGCCGCTGCATGCGCCTGCGGACAGCCTGATCCAGCTCGAGTTCTCGCAGGCGGTGGACGCGCAGTCGGTGCTGCGGACCTTCCGTGTCGAGCCTGCGGTCGACGGCGCCATCGAGTGGCCCAGCGGCCGGACGGCCCTCTTCCGGCCCGCCACCCCGCTGGCGTACCGCACCACATACCGCGTCAGCGTGGGCGCCCTCCCGCTGGATGGCAGCAGGCTCGCCGCGGAGGGCCACTTCGCGTTCACGACCGCGTGGCCGCCGCCCAACGTCCCGTTCCCGTTCACCCTGACGTTCGACGACTGCGGCACCGCGGAGAACATCCACGCGATCCTGTCGGCGCTCGCCGACCGCTCGCTGCACGCGATCTTCTTTCCGACGGGCATGTGCCGGGACCAGTTCCCCTGGCTGGTGCCGGCGCTGATCGCGGCGGGACACCAGGTCTGCAACCACACGTACTCACACGCCGACCTGTCGAGGCTCTCGTTCCCGGCCATCCAGTCCGAGATCGCCCGCGGGGTCTCGGTGGGCTGCACCCTCTTCCGGCCGCCCTATGGCGCCATGGACCGCTCCGGCCGGGTCGCGGCGGCGGCCGCCTCGCTCGGCTACAGCATCTATCTGTGGGACGTGGACACGCGCGACTGGGCGGGCACGCCGGCGGACGCGATGGTGGCCATGATCCGCGCCAGGGGCGGCGTGGTGCTGATGCACATGCAGGGCCCGCACACGGCGGAGGCGATCAGAGCCCTCTGACGCCCGCCTTCGCGAGCAGGCCGCCGATCCGCTCCGGGAAGTCGGCCGGGAAGGCGTGACCCAGGCCGGCGACCTCGTCGATCACGACGCCGTGGCCGGCCGCCCGGAGCGCCTCCGCGGTCGTGGCCACCCCGCGGCCCCACGGGTCGTCCGTGCCGTACAGGAGGACCACGGCGAGTCGCCTGGCAGCAGCGGGGAAGTGGGCGCCCGGTGGGAAGGAGGGCCCGACGGCGATGACTGCCTCGGCCGGCACGACGTCGCCGGCGAGGGCCAGCTCGAGGGCGACCTGCCCGCCCTGGGAGAAGCCGGTGAGGACGATCTCGCCGTGGGCCGGCAGGCGCGGCAGCAGCGTCCCCAGGTCGCGCCGGACGTGTCCCCGGTCGTCCCAGCAGAACGCCGTCTCGGTGGCCGGCTGACTGGACTGCACGGACGCCACCAGGCAGCCGAGACGGGTGGCCGGCAGCCAGTGCTCGTGGTAGTCGCCGGCCGTCCCGGTGGCGCCGTGCAGGCCGACGAGCAGCGGCGGCCGGTCGCGCGGCGGGTCGGGCTCGGCCACCAGCAGCTGGGGCTGGAACC
>DASYBH010000383.1:0-3721 GCA_036500885.1 Candidatus Dormiibacterota bacterium | reverse complement strand
GGCGCGGCCCAGGTCGCCGTGCACGAGGTATCGCATCCCCAGGTCGCCCTCGGCCCTCGGCAGGTCCGTCCGGGCGGGCGTCTATCTGAATGAGTTGCAGCACGAAGGCACGAAGGACACGAAGACGCACGAAGGAATGGGGGATCTGGGGATCGGCGGAGCGCTGAGGCTGACCTCCAAGCCCTTCGTGCGTCTTCGTGCTCTTTGTGGCTTCGTGCTTCAGACCAATTCGGACTGAGCTAGCGTTGGGTCAGAGCCGCACCGCTGAGAGCTGGAGCCGGTCGTGCATCGCGAAAAGGTGCTGAGGCACCTCGACGCCTATCGCCGCATACGCCTCGAACGGGATGCCGATGTCCGCCACCCACACCTCGCCGGCGTGGTCGGGGCCGTCCCCGGTCAGCAGGCCCGGCTTGGGCAGGCCCAGCGTCACGGTCACCGCGGCCCTGACGCAGGCGCCCGGCGCGCGCCCCGTGTCGGCGTCCAGGCCGGAGGGCACGTCCACCGACACCACCCGGCGACCCGAGCCGTTGACCGCCGCGATCCAGTCCGCCATCCGGCCCTCGGCCGGGCGGGACAGGCCGGTGCCGAGCAGCGCGTCGACCACGAGCTGAGCCTCGCGCAGGTCCGGCTCGCGTGCGATCTCGACGCCCAGGGCGCTGAGGGCCCGGGCCTCCTCGGCGGCAGGTCCGGCCAGGTGCTCGGGGTCCGTGCACGCCACCCCGGCGAGCCGGCCCCACCGGTGGAGGTGTCGCGCCGCGGCCAGGCCGTCGCCGCCGTTGTTGCCGCGGCCGCAGACGACGTAGGCACGGCCCCTGCAGTGCCTGGCGACCTGCCAGCCCGCGGCCTCCATCAACCAGCTCACCGGAATCGCGAACCGCTCGGCGGCCAGCCGGTCGACCTCGCGGACCTGGGCGCTACTGAGGCTCGGCAGACTCACCGTCGGGCAGGGTCCCGCCGGCCGCACCGGTCCCGTCGACCGTGGCGGCGTCGCCGTCCGCGGGCGGTCGCTGCACGACGAACGAGCAGTAGGGGTCCCGGCGGTGGATGGACGCCGCCTGCGAGACCTGGGCGTCCAGCAGCTTGACCAGCAGCCGGGGCGTGATCGTGCAGACCTGGGGGTACTTCAGGGCGGTGTTCCGGAACGGGCAGTTGTGGATGGTCACCCGCACGCCGTCCGCAAGCTCCTCCTTCTCGGCGAGTGTGCCCGCCCGGCCGATCAACTGCACCACCCGGTCGAGCTTCTCGTCGAAGCTGAGGTCCTGGATCTGCGCCTCGATGGTGCCGGCGTAGCGATTGGCCATGCGCTGAAAGACCTCGTCCAGCAGCTCGGGCCCGCCGATCTCGGAGAGCTCGTTCAGGACCATCGTGGCGAGCTGCCCGTATCGCTTGGGGAATACCGCATCCGCCTTGTCGGTCAGCGAGAACATCAGGCTGGGCCGACCCCGCTTGCTGCGGACCGGTTCGCTCTTGACCAGGCCCTCGCGCTCCAGGTTGGTCAGGTGCTGGCGGACGGCGTTGGGGGTTATGCCCAGCTGAGCAGAGATGACCTCGGCGCTCGCCGCCTGCTTGCGGCGGAGGAACTCGAGCACCTCCATTCGCGTCGATCGGCCGGCGATCAGAGATGGCATATCCGGCGGACCTGGCCGCGAGCTTATCACAGGCAGCGAAGGGAGCTTGATCGCATTTATTCAAGCATACCCTTGACAAAATCGGTCTGTTGTCTAGACTTGGCCTCGTCCGCCAAGAAGTCCAAGAGGATGAACGCAATGATCGAGGAAGCGTGCGCAATGATCGAGCGCGTCGAAGAGCGGGAGCGGCGGTCCCGTGAGGTCAAGTATGGTCGCCGGAACAAGATCCGGTACATCGACCAGCTCCTGAACGAGCTGGAGATGCTGAACCTTGCCGACCAGTCACGGGTTCCGGAGCGGCTCGCGATGGAGCTGGACCGGATCATGACCGAGAGCCGGGCGCTCGAGCCGGCGCGGCAGCCGCGTCCGGAGAACGTGAGCCAGGCGATGGACGTCCTGTACGAGATCCAGGACAGCCTGATGTTCAACGAGGGCGACGAGGAGTAGTCCTCGTCCAGAGATTCCTCCCCCCTTTCGCGGGGAGGATCCAGGGGGCTAGGTGAAGGATGACGGCGCCCACCGGGGGCGCCGATCTCCCGGCCCCCGAGCCCGTGCGACGACCACAACGACTCCCTCCTGGTCAGCTGAGGAAGCGTTCGGCGTCACGGAGCACCTCCTCCGCCTCGGCCACGACGCCCAGCACCACCGGTCGCCCGGCTCCCGTGGCGCACGTGCGTCGGACTGGCGATATAGCTCATAAATGAGGCATACCCCCCTCATTTATGAGCCATATACCGCCCCTGGCCCGACCTATTCGCCGGCGCTCCGGAGCCCCGCGTCGATCGCTCGGACCAGCGATGCGTGGGCGTCGTCCGCGTCGAGTGACCAGGCCATCGCGCCGCCCAGGCGGTGGGCGGTGACGTAGGCCATCTTCTCGCTCAGGGCGACCGGGTCGTCGAAGGTCCAGAAGGTGCTGCCGTCGAACAGCCACGCCGCACCGTCCGGCCGGTCGCGGAAGACGGTGAACCCGGGCTTGGCCGCCACCACCTTGAAGTCCTCGATCCCGGCCTCGAACGTCGCCGGCGCCGGTCCGGTCGACATCTGGAAGAGCCCGTGATTGGCGTTCGTCACCCCGGTCCAGCCGCGACTGTAGAACGGCACGCCCAGCACGAGCTTGCGGGCCGGTGCGTCGTTCCGCAGGTAGGTCTGGACGGCGAGGTCGATGCTGAACTTCTCGGGGGAGGGATCGCCGCGCGGCGAGAACAGCGCCGACTGGAAGTTCGTGGTCCGCTCCCAGGTGCCGTGCAGGTCGTAGCCCTGGACGGTCGCCCAGTCGAGCGAGCGGAAGATCGCGGGCACCTCGAAGCCCGCGGCGATCTTGACCGGGTCGGCGGGCAGGAACGCCGTCAGGACGAGGTGGCGGTTGGTCTGCCCGCCGAGCGCGGCCAGCTGGCGCCGAAACTCGCGGACCAGCAGCGTGAAGTTGGCACGGTCCTCCGGCCGCGCGCGAGCGCCGGGGGCCGCCGCGGTGGCCGGCCACTCCCAGTCGATGTCGATGCCGTCGAACACGCCCGCGGCCGCCCCTGGCGCCGCGCCGGGCAGGTTGCCCGCCAGGAACATGTCCACGCACGAGGCGACGAACCGCTGCCGCGAGGCCGGCGTGAGGGCGACGTCGGAGAAGAACGTCGAGCCCGTGAAGCCGCCCAGCGACATGACCACGCGCAGGTGGGGGAAGCGCTGCTTCAGCTTCCGGAGCTGATTGAAGTTGCCGAGCAGCGCCTGTCCTGGCGCGTCGGCGACGCCGTCGACCGACTCGGCGGCGGCGAATGGCCTCTGGAAGTCGGCCCAGGTGTCGAGCGACGTGCACGCGCCGGTCTGGGACACCCCGGCGAACGCGTAGTTGATCGTGGAGAGCCGCGCGGCCTGGCCGCTGTCGGCCACGTTCCTCACGAGGTAAGCGCGCGCGTAGATGCCCCACTGGATGAAGTAGGCGACCCGCTGCAGCCCCGCCCCGTCGCGTTCGGTGGCCTCCTGGCCTGCGCCGGCGGCGGGGGCGGTGGTCAGGAGCAGGGCGCCCGCCAGCAGGGCGCTCAGGGCCGCGCGCACCATCGACGTTCGCTTCATGCGTTCTCTCCTCGTCGAAAGGGCGGCCG
>DASYBH010000382.1:0-4673 GCA_036500885.1 Candidatus Dormiibacterota bacterium | reverse complement strand
AACGGGCTCGGCGCAGCAGGTGCGGATCATACACAGGCAGGCAACAGGTGCCGTGAGTTGCACCTGCCGCTTACGAATGGGGAAGTTCGCCAAGTCGCCGCAGTACCTCTGGAGGCACAGGAGGTTGGCCGGCGCCAGAAGCTGGATCGTGCGCCGCGCCGAGCGTGTCGTCAGGCCGGCCACGGGAAAGCCCGAGAGGAGGCCGTCGAGGGAGCGGGTGCTGGGACCCGACCACCCCGCCACCGCCGACAGCCGGCAAGGGGCCGGCTCTGCTGGCGGCCGAGCTCGACCGGCCGACCGGAGCCGAGTAGACCGCCGCAGGAACTGGACGCGGCCCTTGGCGTAGCTGCCCTGCGTCTCGGCGAAGCTGACGTCCGGCAGGACCACGTCGGGCTCGCCCTGCTCGGGCCGCAGCTGGGTGTCCCAGACGGCGACGAACGTCGCGCTGGCCGGGACGCGGCCGGCGGCCAGCGCCCCGCTCGTTGGTGGCGCGGAAGAGCGGCATCGTGCGCCCGTCTGGCGCCTCCGCCAGCTCGGCGACCGCCGCCCCCAGCTGCTCCACGTCCTCGGCGCCGCGGCCGTCGCCCCACAGGATGGCGACCGGGCCCCTCGGCCAGCAGCCGACAGCCGGCCAGGCGGCGCACGGCATCGGCCGCCCCTCCGGGCTCGTTCCGTGAGCCGGCAAGGGGGGGCCTGCCCCCCTTGCCTCTTGTCCCGCGGGCGGTGGGACCCGTACACGCCGGGTACTTCACCGGGCGATCTCGGCGGGGGCGGCCCCATAGGCTGAAGGCGAACGCTGTGGGTGTTGGCCGATACTTGACGCGCGTTGAGCAGGGGGACCGATGCCATGGCACGCGGGCGAGCGATGCTGCCCCCGGAGCTCACGCCCTTCGTGAACCGGGAGCGCGAGCTGGCCGCCCTGTCCTCGCTCATCCACGATGGCCGCCTGCTCTCGCTGCTGGGCGGCCCTGGCGTCGGGAAGACTCGCCTCGCCATCCGACTCGCCGGCATGGTGCGCCGTCACTTCCGGGATGGCGTCTGCTTCGTCGAGCTGACCGCGGTCACCGACGGCGGCCTCCTGCCCGCGGTCATCGCCGGCGCGCTCGGGATCCTGGAGGGCCGGGCCGGTGACACCGCCACCGCCCTCGGCGCGGCCCTGTCGTCGCGGAAGGTCCTGCTCGTGCTCGACAACTGCGAGCACCTGGTGGACGCGGTCGCCCGACTGCTGGACCAGCTCCTCAGGACCTGCCCCGACCTCACCGTCCTCACCACCAGCCGCGAGCGCATCGGCGTGGTCGGCGAGCGGGCGTGGAGGGTCCCACCGCTCCGCGTCCCCAACCGCGAGCTCTCCTACGTCCCGGAGCAGCTCGAGACCAACGCGGCCGTCGCCCTCTTCCTCGAGCGAGCGCGTCGCGCCAGCGCCAGCTTCGCCATCACGACGGGGAACGCGGCGGGGGTGGTCGAGCTGGTGCGCTGCCTGGACGGCCTCCCCCTCGCGATCGAGCTCGCCGCCGGCTGGATGGCGACGCTCGCCCCCGGCGAGCTGGTTCGCGAGGTCAACCGGCGCTACCAGATCCTCGTCGCCAGGGACCGCGTCGTGAGCGAGCGTCACTCGAGTCTGTGGGCGGCGATCGAATCCGGCTACGAGCGGCTCGACCCCGCCTCCCAGGAGCTGTTCTGCCAGCTCGCGGTGTTCGCCGGCGGCTGGAACCTCGGCGCCATGACCACGGTCTGCCAGCTCGCGTCCGAACCCGCCGTCGAGGTGCTGGACCGCCTCGTGGACTACTCGTTCGTCACCGTCGTGGCGACCACCGAGGGCCCGACGCGCTACCGCCTGCTGGAGGTCGTCCGGAGCTTCGCGATGGCCAAGCTGCAGGAGTCCGGGCGCTACGCCGAGACCCAGGCGCGCTTCGTGGAGCGGATGGTGGACCTGGCCGAATCCGCCTCGGTCAGCGTCACGAGCCGGGAGGGACCGCGCTGGCTGACCGCGCTCGACGCCGAGCTGGACAACCTGCGCGCCGTCCTGACGGCCGACCCTCCGCTCCGGCCCGAGCTGCGTCTCCGTCTGGCCGTGGCGCTCGTGCCCTACTGGCACTTCCGGGGCCTCTTCAACGAGGGCCGGCGACACCTGCGGGAGGTCGTCGCCGGCGCCGACCCGGCGGCGCCCGCCCTGGTGAGCGTCCTCAACGGCCTGTCCTGGCTGTCGTGGGCCCAGGGCGAGCTGGCCAGCGCGGCCCGCCACGCACGTCAGGCGTTCGCCACCGCGCGCCGGGCCGGCGACCGCCGGGGGATGGCCTTCGCGCTGCTGCGGCTGGCGCAGGCCCAGTTCGACGCGGGCCGGCCGGCGGCCGCGGCACGCACGGTGGCGCGCGCCGCCCAGACCGCGGAGGAGCTGCACGACCAGCGGCTCGCCGCCGAGTGCATCCTGCAGCTCGGCCAGGTCGCGATGGTCGAGGGCCGGCTGGGCGAGGCCGCCGTCCTCCTGCGCGACAGCGTCCGTCTGCTCGGCGCGAGCGGGCACGTCGATCGCGAGGCCGTGGCGCTGCTGGTGCTCGGACGGCTGTGCCTGCGGCAGGGCCGGCCCGAGGAGGCGGAGGCGCTGCTGATCAAGAGCCTGACCACGCTGCGGGACTTCGCGCTCGCCAGGCACAGCGTGCCGATCCTCGAGTCGCTGGCCGCCGTGGCGGCCGTGCGCGGCGACGACGCCCGCGCGGCGCGGCTGGCCGGCGCCGCGGCCGGCCTGCTGGAGCGGATGGGCGCCCGTCCGCCGACGACGGCTCCCATGCGCAGCGCCCTGGTCGCCCAGGTGGAGTCGGCGCTCGAGGCGCCGGGTGGAGCACGTGCGTATGCCGCCGGCCGGACGATGGAGCTCAGGCAGGCGATCGCCTTCGCCCTCGGCGACCCGGCGACCGAGGAGCGGCCTCGCACCCGAACGGCCGGGACACCGTCAACGCTGACGGCCCGTCAGGTCGAGGTGGCACGGCTCATCGCGCAGAGCATGAGCAACAAGGAGGTCGCGGCCCGGCTGAGCATCTCGGAGCGCACCGTCGAGGGACACGTCGAGCAGATCTGCAACAAGCTGGGTTTCAACTCGCGGGTCCAGATCGCCGCGTGGGTGATCCGCCGGGACGCCGCGGAAGAGTGACGGCGGCTGCCCGCCGATCTCGCTCGACGGACAGCGCGCCGCTCCGGGGGGATGGGAACTGCCTGGCTACGGAGTCAGGTCGACGATCGCCCAGACGCACTCGGCGCGAACTTCACCCGGACGCCGGACGCCGGCCTCGTCGTACAGGTGGAGGGCGGCCCTCTGGTCGATCGGCGTCACAGGCGCCTGTCCGTTGACGCCCGCGGGGTAGTGGTCCAGGACGCGGCCCGAGCCGAAGACGGTGTGACAGTCGCTCTGGTACTTGACCGGCAGCAGCATGTGGCAGTGCCACATCTCGTCGGCCAGGGCGTCGACAGCCGCGAGGTGATTCGATCCGTGCCCCACGCCGTAGCAGCACACCGACAGGAAGTCGCGGTACCTGCGCACCGCGTCGTCCAGGACGGCGTCGGTCCAATCTCGGTGGTTGGCCTTTGCAAGCGCACGCACGGGAGCGAGGTCGAGCGTGCCGATGTCGCTGCAACCCATGACTGACTCTCCTGATCACCGGGGCGGACTCGAGCAGGGACACACGATGCCAACAGCGCCCGGGCTCGCGACAGCGGGAAACTACGCGTGTCTGTACCCGTCTCGGGCGTCCCGGCCAACGGGTGGCTGTACGCATGACAGAGACACACCCGCGAAGCTAGCGTGGCCGGAGATGGCTGCACCGACCGTCGCCCTCGTGAATCGGGCCTCGGTCGACCTGGAGCTCGACCGGCTGGCCAGGGCCCTCCAGACCCAGGTCGACCGGGACTTCGCTCCGGTCTGGGGCACCCCGGCGCGGGTGACGGCGGTCTCGGGCCGGCGGCCGCCGAGCGGCTCCTGGCCGATCTACATCGTGCGCGAGCCGCAGGCGGGGCTCGGCGTGCACCTGGACCACCACGAGCACCCCTTCGCGGAGGTCAGGGTGGGCGACAGCTGGACGCTCGCGGTGAGCCACGCCCTCCTGGAGCTGCTCTGCGACCCGGGCGGCCGGCGTTTCATGAGGGGTCCGAGCGTGGTGCCCGGAGCCGGCGACCACGAGGTCCGCTACCTGGTCGAGACGTGCGGTCCCTGCCAGGTCCTCACGTACACGATCCACGGGATGCGGGTCTCCGACTTCGTCACGCCGGACTACTACCGGCCGGACGGCGTTGCGGCATTCGACTTCCTGCGCACGCTGGAGCGGCCGCTCCAGGTGCCGCGTGGCTGCTGCCTGTCCTGGCAGGACCCCGGCGACGGCCACTGGCACGAGAGGCGCCCGGACGGCAGGTTCGAGAGGAGCCCCCACCCCATCGATCCCGACGCCCGGAGCCCGCGCGACGACCGCGACCGCGCCTTCGGCGACGACGGACGACACGACCACTCCGCGCTCACGCGACCCCGTGCGTAATCGGTCACATCTCGCGTACTGGAAATGCACGCGGCTGAATGGCGGCATAGGTTGTTTCACCAGTGCCTCTTCCGGGACCAGTAGGCTAAATGAGTGCTCCCCTGGCGAACGGCAGTGAACGTGCGGGCGGTCGATTGTCTGAGTGAGTTGCAGCAC
>DASYBH010000381.1:0-5678 GCA_036500885.1 Candidatus Dormiibacterota bacterium | reverse complement strand
TACCCGCCGTCGAAGAGCTCGGTGAGGTGCACGTAGCGGCGCTGGCGGCGCCGGTCCTCCTCGGCCTCCATCTCCCGCGGCGCCAGCTGGTGGAGCAGGCTCAGGCCGTAGCGGAGCAGGTCCCTGGGGTCCCGGCGCCTGGCCTCCTGGAGCAGCAGGATCTCGGCGTCGCCGGCCGAGCCGCCGCCGCGCAGGACCGACTCCACGGCGCGGGCCACGACCCCGGCGTGGTGGCCGGAGAGCTCGCCGCGCTCGAAGGCGGCGGCGGTGCCGGGGAGCCCGGGCAGGCGCCTGGCGAGCTGGACCTGGGCGTGGGCGGAGCTGGAGCTGATGTTGAGCTGGCAGCTCAGCCAGGTGCTGGTGGGCAGGGCCATGGTCGGCTCCAGGTCGTCCTTCTCGGCGGCCCTGTCGAGTGCGCCGATGGCGGTGGTGACGGCGGCGTCGATCCGGTTCCGATCGGTGAACGCGACCTTCAGGAGGTCGGTCAGCTCGCCGACGTCGAGGCCGTCGGGACCGGCGGCGCGGCGGAGGGCGCTGACCATCTGCTCGGCGCCCGCCTGGACGAGTTGTGAGAGCTCAGCCGCTGACTGCGAACTCATGTTCGTAGCGTATCGGCGATCGGCCACGCTGCCAACCCAGGTCGTTAAGACCGTGCCACAACTGGCGCTTCCGCCTTTGGAGCCCTTCAGGTGTTCCTGACGGGTGCGGAGGAACAACGGCTGGAGCCGAGCTGCCTGAGCCTGTGCTGGGCCGTGCTGGACCTGTTCATCGCCAGCGCTCGAGGCCTCGCGCTCACCGTTCTGGAGCACCGGCATCTGGCGCAGATGCGCGCCGCCCGCATGGCCCAGACGCCCGCGTCGCTGACCGCATAAGATGTCGCTCACCGCGCGGCTGTGCCGTCACTTCCAGCAGACTCGGAACGCGACCGCACCACCGATCCGTGCTCGGACGGGGTTGCCCGGTTCGGCGCTGCGCCTCCGTCAGGCGTCCTCGGGGACCTACCCGTGGGTAAGTGGGCAGAATCCGTGACCGATGTCCGGTGTGGCAGGCCGGCTCCGACGTCCCTGGCGAGAGGCACTGCGGAGTGCCGTTCGGGAGGAGACACCATGAAGTACATGATCCTGACCTACGCCTCGCAGCAGGACTACGACGCCATGGCCGGGAAGCCGACCGGCGACACGGCCTGGTCGCCCCAGGACTTCGCGGCGATGGGGGCCTTCATGGAGGCCTTCAACCGGGAGCTGAACGAGTCCGGCGAGCTCCTGGAGACGCGCGCCCTCGCCGCCCCGGTCCACACCAGGCGCCTGCAGACGAGGGGCGGCGCCCCGGTGGTGACAGACGGCCCGTTCGCCGAGACCACCGAGGTCCTCGCCGGCTACTGGATCGTGGAGTGCGAGAGCTTCGACCGGGCAACCGCGATCGCGGCCAAGCTGTCCGCCTGCCCAGGGCCCCCGGAGGTGGTCGGGCGGGCCTACGCGGACGTGCGGCCAATGGTCGAGTCCCGGGACGAACTGGAGCCTTAGAAGCCTCCGATGCCCGAAACCGAGATCGAGGGCCTGCTCCGCCAGCTGGCGCCGCAGGCCCTCGGCGCGGTGGTGCGCCGGTACGGGCATTTCGACACCGCCGAGGATGCGACTCAGGATGCCCTGCTCGCGGCCGCCACCCAGTGGCCGAGGGACGGCATTCCGGCCAATCCCCGCGCCTGGCTGATCACGGTCGCCTCACGCCGGCTGACCGACCTTCTGCGCAGCGAGCAGGCTCGCCAGCGCCGCGAGAACGACGTCGTCCAGCGCATGCTGCCCGAGGAATGGCTGGCCCCGGCCGCCGACCAAACGACAGCGGATTCGGACGATACGCTCGTTCTCCTGTTCATGTGTTGCCACCCATCGCTGTCGCCTGCCTCGCAGATCGCGCTCACGCTCCGGGCCGTCGGCGGCCTCACCACGGCGGAGGTGGCGCGCGCCTTCCTCGCGCCGGAGGCGACGATGACCCGGCGCATCACGCGCGCCAAGCAGGCCGTCAAGCACAGCGGCATCCCCTTCCGCATGCCCTCCGGTCCGGAGGGGGCAGAACGACTCGCGGCGGTGCTCCACGTGCTGTACCTGGTCTTCAACGAGGGATACGCCAGCACGTCGGGCCCGGAGCTGCACCGCGCCGAGCTGGCGACCGAGGCGATCCGGCTGGCCCGCATGCTGCACAGCTTCCTGCCCGACGACGCCGAGGTGGTGGGGCTGCTGGCCCTCATGCTGTTGACCGACGCGCGTCGGGCGGCGCGGACCGGGCCCCACGGCGAGCTGGTCCCGATGGCCGAGCAGGACCGCGCCCTCTGGAATGCCGACCAGATCGCTGAGGGCGTCGCGCTCATCACCGAGGCGTTGCCCCGCGGTCCGACGGGCCCGTACCAACTCCAGGCGGCGATCGCGGCGGTCCACGACGAGGCGCCGTACGCGGACGCGACCGACTGGCCGCAGATCGTGGCGCTGTACGAGCTCCTGATGCGCATGTCCGATAACCCCGTGGTGGCCCTGAACCACGCCGTGGCGGTGGCCATGGCCCAGGGCCCGGAGCGGGGGCTCGACCTCCTGGTCGGCCTCCAGGCGGACGAGCGAATCGCCCAGGACCACCGGCTCCACGCCGTGCGCGCCCACCTGCTGGAGATGGCGGGCGATCGTGCGGCCGCCCGGGACTCCTACCTGGAGGCTGCGCGGGGCGCGACCAACCTTCCCCAGCAGCGCTACCTACATGCCCGCGCCGCCCGGCTGGGCGGATGCGCTGATTGGAGCCGACTCGGAATGCAGGCGCCTTGAGCATCGGGGCGTTCGTGGTGGTCTCCGGTTACCCGCGAGCGGCAAGAGCACCGCGCCCGTACGCCGCCGCCAACTCCTACCGGGCCAGGCGCACCGCCGTGGCGACCAGCTCCGCGTTGTCCCGGGCCGGACGGCCGTCCGGCAGGACCAGCACGTCCTCCAGGCCCACCCGCACGTCGCGGCCGCGGGCGAGCATCGCCTCGATGACCGGCCACGCGGTCGCCTCGTACCCGTGGTAGACCCGCTGGATGGTGGTCCCCGCCTCGTCCAGCACCGCGTCCACCGCGGCGATCGTGGCCAGCGCCGCCTCGGGCGTGGCGTCGTGCGGTTCGACCAGCACGCGCAGGCAGAGCGGCGCCAGGTCCTCGTCGACCAGCCGCCGTGCGCTCAGCGCCGTCCACACGCCCGCCTCCACGCCGGTCCCCAGTCCCGGCAGCGCCCGGACCAGGTCCACCGCGCCCGGCTCGTGCAGGTTCACCGACACGAAGTCCGGCATGACGTGCCACCTGGCGACCAGGGCCGCACGGCGCTCGACGTCGGGCTCTATCGCGGCAGCCGTCGAGAGGCCGACCGGGAGGCCGGGGCACGCCGCGCGGATCGCCAGCACCGCCTCGCCGCAGGGGCCGGGCTCCAGCGTCTGCGCCCCGTCCGCCCGCCGCGGGTGGACGTGGACGGCGAGCGCGCCAGCGCCTGCCGCGCCTCGTGCCGCCGCGGCGATCTCCTCCGCCGTCAGCGGCAGCGCCGGGTGCGCCCCGCGGGGCCGGCCCCCGTTCAGGCAGGCCTTGACCATCAGCCCATGAACGGGTAGCGGTAGTCACGGGCCGGCACGAACGTCTCCTTGATCGTGCGCGGCGTGACCCAGCGGGCCAGGTTCCACAGCGAGCCCGCCTTGTCATTGGTGCCCGAGGCCCGCGAGCCGCCGAAGGGCTGCTGGCCGACGACCGCCCCGGTGGGCTTGTCGTTCACGTAGAAGTTGCCCGCCGCGTAGCGCAGCCGCTCGTGGGCGGTCTGGATCGCCGTTCGCTCGGTGGCGAACACGGCGCCCGTCAGCCCGTACGGCGACCTGTCGACCAGGTCGAGCGTGGCCTCGTACTCGGCGTCGGGGTAGACCATCACCGTCACCACGGGCCCGAAGAGCTCGTCGTTGAGCAGGCGCGACGAGGGGTCCTCGGTGACCACGACCGTCGGCTGGACGAACCAGCCCTCGCTCGCGTCGCTGCCGCCGCCGACCAGGATCGAGTGGTCGGGCCTGGAGCGCGCCTCGGCGATCGCCTCCACCTGGCGGTCGAACGAGCGCTGGTTGATCACCGCACCCATGAAGTTGCGGAAGTCGGCGACGTCGCCCATCGGGATAGAGGCCACCTCGGCGGCGAGCCGGTCGCGCACGCCCGCCCACAGGCTCTCCGGCACGAACACGCGCGACGATGCCGAGCACTTCTGGCCCTGGAACTCGAACGAGCCCCGCACCAGGGCCGTGACCAGCGCCTCGGCGTCCGCCGAGGGGTGGGCCACCACGAAGTCCTTGCCGCCGGTCTCGCCGACCAGGCGGGGATAGTTGCGATACGAGCCGATGTTCTCGCCGACCTGGCTCCAGATGCCGCGGAACACCGCCGTGGAGCCGGTGAAGTGGACGCCGGCCAGGGCGGGATTGGCGAGCGCGGCGGGCACCAGCTCCGGGCCGGCGCCGTGCACCATGTTGATCACGCCGTCCGGCAGGCCCGCGGCCTGGAGCAGCCGCATCAGGTGGTGGGCCGAGTATGCCGCCGACTCCGACGGCTTCCAGACGACCGTGCAGCCCATCAGCGCCGCGCTGGCCGGAAGGTTGCCCGCGATCGCCGTGAAGTTGAACGGGGTGACCGCCAGGACGAAGCCCTCCAGCGGCCGGTACTCGAGCCGGTTCCACACCCCGGCGGACGACTCGGGCTGCTCCTCGTAGATGCGCGCGGCGAACGCGACGTTGAAGCGCAGGAAGTCGCAGAGCTCGCAGGCCGCGTCGATCTCGGCCTGGTGGGCGGTCTTGGACTGGCCCAGCATCGTGGCCGCGTTCAGCGTGTCCCGCCAGGGTCCGGCCAGCAGGTCGGCCGCGCGGAGGAACACGGCGGCGCGCTCGGTCCAGGGCAGCCGCGACCAGTCGGGCCACGCGTCGCCGGCCGCCCGGATCGCCTGCTCCAGCTCGGGCTGGCCGGCCCAGTGCACCGAGCCCAGCACGTGGGTGGTGCGGTGGGGCATCACGGCCGGGACGGTCCTGCCGTTGCGGACGTCGCGGCCGCCGATGACCAGCGGCATCTCGATCTGCTCGCCGGCGAGCTGCGCCAGGCGCGCCTGCAGGCTCCCGCGCTCGGCGCTGCCGGGCGCGTAGGAGCGGATGGACTCGTTGAACGGTCGGGGGGGACGGAAGCTGCCTGCCGAGCTCATCACTCCAGTCTGCCACCGCTCGTAGGGCGGGCACCGGCCCATGCCTGCCCAGGGGTCCCTTCAGCCGGCGCGGGCCTCGTCGATCCAGACGCTCGTGGCCCAGCTGAGCCGGGGCTCGTGCATTCGCACCCGGACCATGCCGTCTCGCATCAGCTCCGGCGGCAGCGCGACGGCGCTTGCCGACGGGTCCCCGCTCGGCCCGGCCGAGACCGGCACGAACACGCCGCGGGACCAGTCGTAGACCTCCATCCGCGTCGCCCACTGGGGGTTGTACGTGAGGTTCAGCGCCCCGGTCGTGGGCGGGACGGACAGGTCGTACACGGCGGCGAAGCCCTTGTTCTGGTCGCCCGACGTGCCGACCAGCCACTTGTCCTCCGCGTCCCGCAGGGCGCTGTCCGCGCCGGCCACGGTGACCGTCTGCTCCAGCACCGCCAGGCCGGCGCCCGGCGGCGTCCG
>DASYBH010000380.1:0-5131 GCA_036500885.1 Candidatus Dormiibacterota bacterium | reverse complement strand
CCATCCGCACCCCACCCTCAGCGAGGCGGTCATGGAAGCCGCGCTGGCGGTGGACGGGCACGCGATACATATCTAGTGTCCAGACAGTAGTGGCTCAAACCGTAAAGACCAAAGGCCCTACCTTCAGCCCTGAGTGGCGCTACCAGGAACCGATCGCCTGGCGCGACACAGACCTGAACGAGAAGACGCTCAAGCAGTGGTTCAACTTCATCCTTCTCGGCCGGCAGGTCGACTACCGCTTCCAGGTCCTCAATCGCCAGGGCCGCGCGCCGTTCATCATCTCCTGCGCCGGGCACGAGGCGGCCCAGATCGGCGTGGCGTGGCCGCTCCAGCCCAGGTACGACTGGATCGCCCCGTACTACCGCGACATCGTGCTCTGCTTCCGCATGGGCCTCACGCCGCTGGACCTGATGCTGTCGGTGCTGGCCAAGCCGGACGACCCGGCGTCGGGCGGCAAGCAGACGCCGGGCCACTTCTCCGACACCCGCCTCAACATCATCTCCGGCGGCTCGCCGCTGTCGACCCAGATGGTCCATGCGGCCGGCGCGGCCTACGCGCTGAAGATGGACGGCTCGGACAGGGTGGTGATGACCTGCTACGGCGAGGGCGCCGGCTCGGAGGGCGACACGCACGAAGCGTTCAACTTCGCCGCCATCCACGGGCTGCCCGAGGTCTTCGTCTGCCAGAACAACGGCTTCGCCATCTCGGTGCCGTTCCACAAGCAGTACGCGATCGAGCACGCGGCGCAGCGGGCGGCGGGCTACGGCTTCCCCGGCGTCACCGTCGACGGCCGCGACCCGGTGACGTGCTACCACGTCGCCAAGCAGGCCGTCGCCAGGGCCAGGTCCGGTGAGGGACCGACGCTGATCGAGTGCCTGGTCGACCGGCTGGGCGCCCACTCGTCAGAGGACGACCAGCGCCGCTACCGCGGCCAGGAGGAGCTGGAGCAGCTGGCGGCCAACGACTGCCTGGAGCGCTTCAAGACGCGGTTGGTGGAGGAGGGGCTGCTCGATCAGCGAGCGGTCACCGAGTACGAGGACCGCGTCAAGGACGAGGTCACGCAGGCGACCCGCCAGGGCCTCGACGCGCCTGACGCGAAGCCGGAGGCCGCGCTCACCAACGTCTACGCGGTTGACGTGCCGGCGGCGATCGACCCGGAGCCGGAGGGCGAGACCGAGGACATGAACATGGTCCAGGCCCTCCGCGACGCGCTGGCCCAGGAGATGGAGCGCGACGAGCGCGTGATGGTGCTGGGCGAGGACGTGGGTCCCAAGGGAGGCGTCTTCCTGGTCACCGACGGGCTGTTCGCCCGCTTCGGCGAGGGGCGCGTGGTCGACACGCCGATCGCGGAGTCCTCGATCGCCGGCATCGCGCTCGGCCTGTCGCTGGCCGGCAAGAGGCCGGTCGCCGAGATGCAGTTCACCGACTTCGCCCACATGGCGTTCAACCAGATCACGAACGAGATCGCCAAGTTCCGCTATCGCACGGACGGCGACTGGGGCGCGCCGCTGGTCGTCAGGGCGCCGATGGGCGGTCACTCGCACGGGGCGCTGTACCACTCGCAGTCGATCGAGGCGCGCTTCGCCACGCCCGGCCTCAAGATCGTGATCCCGTCGACGCCGTACGAGGCGAAGGGCCTGCTGACCGCCGCCATGCGCGATCCCGACCCGGTGCTCTTCTTCGAGCACAAGCGGCTCTACCGCATGTTCAAGGAGCCGGTGCCCAGGGGCGAGTACCTGATCCCGCTCCACCAGGCGCGCGTCGTGCGAGAGGGAGACGACCTCTCGGTCTTCTGCTACGGCCTGATGGTCCACTACGCCGTCGAGGCGGCGAAGACCCTGGAGGAGGAGGGCTGGAGCGTCGAGGTGGTCGACCTGCGCACGGTCTACCCGCTGGACCGCGAGGCGATCCTGGCCTCCGCCCGCAAGACCGGCAAGTGCCTCGTCCTCTACGAGGACAACTTCAGCGTGTCGGTCGGCTCGGAGGTCGCGGCGCTGATCGCCGACGAGGCATGGCGCTGGCTGGACGCGCCCGTGAAGCGGCTGGGCGGGCTCGACGTGCCCGCGATGCCCTACGCGCAGCCGATGGAGGACTTCTTCATGCCGAATCCCGAGAAGGTCACCCGCGCGCTCAGGGAGCTGGCGGCGTTCTGATGGCGACCACACGCGTGACCATGCCGCAGCTGGGCGAGTCCGTTCACGAGGGCACCATCTCTCGCTGGCTGGTCAAGCCCGGCGACAGGGTGGTCGAGTTCGAGCCGATGCTCGAGGTCGACACCGACAAGGTGAACGCGGAGGTGCCCGCCCCGGTGACCGGCACCCTGCGGGAGATACTGGCCGGCGAGGGCGAAACGGTCTCCTCCGGGACCGAGATCGCCGTCGTCGAGCTGGAGTCGAACCGCGAGGCGCCCGCCACCGTCGAGCTGCGGCCGGAGGACGCCACACCGGCAGGCGCGACAGGGGCCGCAGGCGCGGAGGCCGCCGCCGCGCCGGCCGAGCAGGCGCGGCGCGCCGGCGCCGAGCCAGGGCCGAGGCCTCCCGCCGCGGCGCCAGCCGCGGTCGCGCCAGCTCCCGCCACGGCCGCCCCGCCCGACGGCGGGCAGCACCGCTACTCGCCCGGCGTCCTGCTGCTGGCCGAGGAGCTGGGCGTCGACCTGGCGGGGGTCACCGGCACCGGCCTTGGCGGACGCGTGACCAAGCGCGACGTGCGCCAGTTCGTGGAGGCGCGGCAGGCGAGCGCCGCACCTCAGGCCGCGCCCGCCCCGGCGCGCCCGCTCCCCGAGGCCGTGAGCCCGCCTGCCGCGAGCGGCGACGACGAGGTCGTGCCGCTCAGCCGCATGCGCCGGCTGATCGCCGAGAACATGACCCGGTCCAAGACCACCATCCCCCACGCCTGGCAGACCCAGGAGGTGGACATGAGCGGCGTGGTGGCCAACCGGAACGCGAACAAGGCCGCCTTCCAGCAGCGCGAGGGATTCTCGCTGACGTACCTGCCATACGTCATCGCGGCCGCCGTCGCCTCGCTGCGGGAGCACCCCGAGGTGAACGCGACCTTCAACGAGACCGAGATCGTGATCCACCGCCGGATCGACCTCGGCGTGTCGGTGGGCTTCGAGGACACGCTGCTGGTGCCCGTGATCCGGAGCGCGGACAGCCTCTCCCTGGCGGGGATCGCCAGGGCGGTCAACGACCTCGCGACCCGCGCGCGCAGCCGGAAGCTCATGGCCGACGAGCTGCAGGGGGCCACGTTCACGGTCAACAACTCCGGCACGTTCGGAACGCTGTTCAGCTACTCGGTCATCAACCCCGGGCAGGCCGGCATCCTCACCATGGAGGCGATCGTGGACCGGCCGGTGGCGGTCGATGGAATGATCGGGATCAAGCCGCTGATGTACCTCTGCTTCAGCTTCGACCACCGGGTGCTGGACGGCCTGAAGGCGGCGCGCTTCCTGACGAGCTGCCGGCGCTGGCTGGAGGCCGTGACGCGAGAGTCCGCGATCTACTGAGCGGGCCCGAGAGGGTAAGCTCAGCGCTGACAAGTGCAGACGCAGGATTCCCGGGCTCGGGCGGTACCCGAAGATGAGGAGCTGACGCGGGAGATCGTGACGCTGGCCAACAGTCTCGCCGGCCGGATGTGGTCGCACCACCAGGCTCGTGTCGCCGAGTTCGATCTCTCCGGGCCGGAGGCGAAGGCGCTGCTCTCCCTCGAACCGAGTCGCACCCTGTCGATGCGCGAGCTGTCCGCGCTGCTGCATGCCAACCCGTCCAACGTCACGGTGGCCGTCGGCCGCCTGGAGGCTCGCGGCCTCGTCAGCCGCCGCGGCGGCGACGACCGCCGGGTCAGGGGCGTGCTGCTCACCGAGGCCGGCGTCACCCTGCGCAGGCGCCTGGAGGCCCGGATGTTCGACGACAGCCCGGCCGTCAGGGGCCTGTCGCGAGGCCAGCGGGAGACGTTCCGAGCCATCCTGCAGCAGCTCGACGAGCAGCCGCGTTAGCGCCGGTCCTGGAACAGCGGTGACGGACATCAGCTCCTCGCAGCTCGCGCTGCTCGTCAGCAGCCGTGATGAGCCGGGGGCTCTCTACCGGGTCGCGGAGGTCATCTACCGGCACAGCGCCAACATCGGCTACATCGCCACCTCCGCCGTCGGCGAGACGCAGCTGGAGCTGGAGGGAGTGGTCGACGCCGAGCGCCTGGTCGCCGAGATCGGAGCGCTCGACGTGGTCCACGAGGTGCTCCGAGTCCCGTCCTTCCAGCAGGTCTTCGGCAAGCGGGTGATCGTCGTCGGAGGGGGCGCCCAGGTTGGCATGGTCGCCCAGGGAGCCATCTCCGAGGCGGATCGCCACAACATCCGGGGCGAGCGGATCTCGGTGGACACCATCCCGCTGGTCGGTGAGCGGCGGCTCGCCACGGCGGTGCGAGCGGTGGCGCGACTTCACCGCGCCCGTGTCCTGGTGCTGGCCGGCGCCCTGATGGGCGGCGACATCACCGCGGCGGTTCGCGAGATCCAGGAGGTCGGGATCATCGTCGTCTGCACGAGCATGGCCGGGTCCCTCGTGACGGCGGCGGACCTGGTGGTCAGCGACCCGCTGGAGGCGGGCGTGATGGCCGTCATGCTGATCGCTGACACCGCGCAGTTCTCGATCGACCGCGTGCGCGGCCGCCGCTTCTGAGCGCGCACTCCACCTGCCGGTCCCAGCCGCGGAACGAACCTTTGCTCGCCGCCAGGCTACTATTTGTGGGCCGGAACCTCCCCAACCTGTGGAAAGCGCGTGGAAAACAGGGAAAAGTGGCGGACCCCGCTGGGTCATGGCTCCGGGATGGAAACCGGTCTCGCCACCCGGTGTCCAGAGTCCCTTCGCTCTGCCTCCCCTCGGGGTCCCTCACCAGCTTAAAATCTGGCGAACTCAGTTAGCAACCTCCGAAAGTCTGTTCTTTGGCAGACTACTCGGCGTAGCCGGCCAGACCGGCTGAAGCGCATAAGCGACCCCGAGATTCCTCTCGCTGCATGTCTGAACGTCCCTCGAAGCCATCCCGTTACGCGCCGCGCCCCACGACAATCGAAGACCGGCGCCTTCGCGCCATCGGCGCTGACCGCATCCACGGCGCGGGCTGGTTGGCCAGACGGGCGCTG
>DASYBH010000379.1:0-11048 GCA_036500885.1 Candidatus Dormiibacterota bacterium | reverse complement strand
AGTTGAAGCACGGAGCCACGAAGAGCACGGAGACGCACGGAGGGGTCGGCAACATGCTCCGCGGTGGGCGCCCAGAGCGCACAGGCGTGGTCTGGGCTGTGAGCGTCGGGAGCCGCACCGTACCCTCCGTGCGTCTTCGTGGCCTCCGTGCCTCCGTGCTTCAACAACTCAGACCAGATCGCACGCTCCAACCCATTCCGGACAGAACTTCACGAGATCTGCTCAGGTCAACGGGGGCGCGATCCTGGGGCGCCGAGCCGCCGGCAGGCGCGCGCCGCTGCGGCGCGCAGCAGCTCCGGCGCCCGCGCCTCCGCCTCGGACAGCGCGATGGGGTTCGTTTCGTCGACCAGCGTCTCGACCAGGGTGACCCCCTCGGCCAGCACCGCCTCCCACCCCGGCCCGCGGCTGCCGGCGATCACCACGGCGTCCACCCCGGCCTCCCGAGCGCGCCGGGCGACCTCGACGGGGCCCTTGCCGTACGCGGTCTGCGCGTCCACCCGCCCCTCGCCGGTGAAGACGGCCCTGGCGCCCGCCAGCGCGGCGTCCAGGCCCGATGCCTCGACCACCAGCGGCGCGCCGCGCGTCAGCCGCGCACCCAGGAAGTGGGCAAGACCGGCCCCCGCGCCGCCGGCGGCCCCCGCGCCGGGCCGGCCGGCGACGTCCCCCCCGATCACCTCGCCGAATCGGGAGAGCGCGGCGTCGAGCTCCCGCACCATCTTCGGAGTGGCGCCCTTCTGCGGCCCGTAGACCGCGCTGGCGCCCTCCGGGCCGGTCAGCGGGTTCGTCACGTCGACCGCCACCTCGACCTCGATCTGCCCCCAGGCCGGGTCGACCGCGCCGGCGTCGATGCTGGCCAGGCGGCACAGGGCCAGGCCGCCGGGCGGCAGGTCCGCCCCGTCGCCGTCCAGCAAACGGAACCCGAGCGCCTGGGCCATGCCCGCCGCGGCGTCGTTGGTGGCCGAGCCGCCGATCCCCGCGATGATCCGCCGGACGCCCTGCCTGCGGGCAGCGTCGAGAAGCTCACCGAACCCGTACGTCGAAGTGAGCCGGGGATCGCGGCGCTCGGGCGGGACGAGCGGCAGCCCGCTGGCGGCGGCCAGCTCGACCACGGCGGTGCGGCCGCCGTCGATCAGTCCGAAGGCGGCGTCGACCGGCTCGCCCAGCGGGCCGTGGACGCGGACCGTGACCAGCTCGCCACCCCGGGCCGCGACCAGCGCCTCGACGGTGCCCTCGCCGCCGTCGGCGACCGGCACCTCGAGCACCTCCGCGTCAGGGAACACGTCCCGCACCCCGAGCGCGATGGCGGACGCCGCGGCCGGCGCCCCGAGCGATCCCTTGTAGGGGTTGGGCGCCGCCACGAACCTGGGCGTCACGCGAACCACCTGGGGGGACACCCCCCCGGAACGGATGCTGTCAAGGCACGCTTCGCTCTTCGGCCTTGACAGCATCCGGGGTCGTGGCATTCGGGAAGTAGCAAGTGGCCGCTCGAGCCTGCCACGACCCGCCCCCCGCGGCCGCTGAGGAAAGCGGCCGGCCCACCCACGCCGTGGGGTCCTGCGCTCTTCGGACGGGCGTCCTCCCGCGGGTCAATAGACGGGGATCGACCAGTCGGCGTACTTCGGGTTGTCGCCGCGCACCGCCGAGAAATAGAGCTGCTGCAGCTCCTGCGAGTACTCGCCGACCCTCCCGTCCCCGACCGGGCGGCGGTCCACCTCGATCACGGGCGACACCTGGGCGCCCGTGCCGCACAGGAACAGCTCGTCGCAGGTGTACAGCTCGGTCCTGTCGATGCTGCGCTCGATCACCGGCAGATTGAGCTCGTCGCGGATCAGGTCGATCATGAGCCCGCGCGTGACGCCCTCCAGGATCTCGTCGGTCACCGGCGGGGTGACGAACACGCCATCCTTGAGGACGAACACATTCTCCGCCGACCCCTCGGACACGTGGCCGGACTCGGTGAGCACGATCGCCTCGTCGAACCCGTTCTCCAGCGCCTCGGACTTGGCCAGCGCCGAGTTGACATAGGATCCCGTGATCTTGGCGCGGGCCGGCAGGGCGCAGTCGGGGACCCGGCGCCAGCTGGAGACCGCGCAGCGGATGCCGCCATCGATCTCCACGTAGTTGCCCATCGGCGCCGTGTAGACGAGGAAGCTGTCCGGGAGGCCGTGCAGCGTGACGCCGATCTGCTCGACCGACTTGAAGACCAGCGGGCGCACGTACGCGTCGGTCCGGTACTCGTTGCGCCGGAGCAGCTCGAGCGTGATCTCGATCAGCTCGTCGATCTCGTAGGGCAGGTCCATGCGCAGGATCCGGGCCGATCGGTGCAGGCGGCGGTAGTGGGCGGGCGCATGGAGCAGGTAGAGCTGCTCCCGCTCCGCGTTCCAGTAGGACCGGATCCCCTCGAAGCAGCCGGTCCCGTAGTGCAGCGCGTGCGTCATCACACCGATGTGCACGTCGTGGTACCGCGCGAACTCCCCCTCGAAGAAGACCCAGCTGTTGGGGTGTTTCGCGCGAGGCTTCACCCGCGTCTTGTAGTCGGTTTGGACGCTCATCCTGTGGCCGATTCTAAGTGCGCGGATGGGCGCGGTCTCGGGCCGCCCGGCGGGCGATTCCAGCGCGGACGGCCTCGTGTCAGCTATAACTCCACTCTGGGATGGCCACGCTGTACGACATCATCTCCGAGCTGCGCCGGGAGCATCCGACTCCGTCGGCCTCCAAGGCGCTGGACCTGGTCGTGGCCGAGCTGGGCCAGACCCGGGACAACCTCAGACTCGCGCTGGACCGGCTGGACGGACGGCCCGTACCTCCCGGCGGCAAGACGGTCATCGCGGAGCTGGCGACCCGCGCCCACGCCGAGGGCGTCGACGACGAACAGGTTCCACTTTCACCCGACGAGCTGCGCGCCGGCGCCGAGCCGGTCGATGCGTCCCAGGTCGGCATCGCCGTGCTCCTGGGCGGCAGCGCAATCATCGTCGCCGGCCTGGCGATCGCGGCGTTCGTGGCCGGTCTGAACGGCATCTTCCACTGGTTCTGATCAAGGAAGACGACCTGCCCCCCCGACAGATGAGGGGGGAGACGCGGTGGTCGGGAGCGGGTTTCCCGAGGTGGGGGGTATTGCGCGCGTCGATGATCCGGCTGACCTTTCGACCGCATCGTTAGCCTTTCTCACATGCCCGAGTATTCCTTCGACGTCGTCTCGCAGTTCGATCCCGCGGAGCTGACGAACACCCTCGACCAGACGCGGCGCGAGGTCGCCACGCGCTTCGACTTCAAGGGGACCGACCCCAGCATCGACCGCCGCGACCAGTCCGTGGTGATCGAGGCTTCGACCGAGGACCGCGCCCGCGCCGTGTACCAGGTGCTGATCGAGAAGGCGGCCCGCCGCAGCCTGTCGGCCAAGCTCTTCCAGCCCGGCGAGCCGAAGACGATCGGCAAGGGCCGCGGCCAGATCGAGATCAACCTGAACGCCGGCATCTCGGAGGACCTGGCCCGATCGCTCCAGAAGAAGGTGCGCCAGGTCTCACCCAAGGTGGTCGTCCGCGTCCAGGGCGATCAACTCCGGGTCACCTCCAGGGAGAAGGACGCGCTTCAGGCCGTGATCCGGGCGCTCCGCGAGGACGAGTCGATCCCCGTCCCCCTCCAGTTCGTGAACCTCAAGTAGCTTCGGACGCTCCCGCCTGCTCGGCCGCGCCGGCGTGGCGGCCAACCCGCCGGCCGATGTCCGCCAGGCGCAGCAGCAGGTCCTCGTCCTCGCTGCGAGAGCCCTCCGCCAGGAGCTCGAGAACGCCGCGCACCTGCGCGCCACGGACGATCGGGATCGCGACCGCACCGTGCAGGCCGGCCCGCAGCGCCGGCACGATCCGCGCCTCCTCCGACTCGTGGAGCACGTCCTCGACCCAGAGCACCTCGGCACTCTCCCAGGCGCGGCCCGGCAGGCCGACGCCCCTCTCCAGGTGCGCGGCGTGGGTCGCCCGCTCGAACTCCGGGCACTCCACGCCCTCGTGCTTCCAGACGTGGGCGCAGTGCAGCGTGTCAGGACTGCCGTCCACCAGCCACAGCACGCCGACGCTCCAGCCCAGGTGCTGGCCGATCGCCTCCAGCGCCCGCAGACCGGCGTCCTTCAGCGTCCCGGCTGCCTGGAGTCCCTCGGCCAGGGACGCTCGGACGGCGCGTACTTCGCGAGCCCGCTTCTCGAGGCTCACGTCCTGCGCGAAGCCGAGGACCAGCGCCCGCGAGCCCCAGCGCACGGCCGGCGAGATGGACAGCTCGATGGGGAGCTCGCGCCCGTCGCGGTGCATCGCCGTCAGCTCTACCACCGTGCCGATCACCGACCCCTTCCCGCCCTGCAGGTAGCGCTGGAACGCGCGCTCGTGCGCTTCCTGGTGGCGGGCGGGGATCAGCGTCGTCGAGAGCAGCCGGCCGACGATCTCGTCCCGCCGCCACCCGAAGGCGCGCTCGGCGCCACCGTTCCACCCGACGACGAAGCTGCTCTCGTCCAGCGCGATCGCGGGCCCGAGCGAGTCCCCGACCACGCGGAGGAGCTGTGTGCGCTGCCGCTCGAACTCCGCCTCGCCATCGCCGCGCCCGCTCTCCGCGGCGCCGCTCACGCCGCCGCCGGCCGGCGGCAGCGCGGCGTGCATCCCGAGCGCCAGGCCGAGGTCGTGGAGCAGGTCCACCGTGCTCTGGTACCGGTCGCCGGGGCCAGTGGCCAGCGCTCGCTGGAGCACCGCGTCGACGTAGGAGGGGAGACCGGGCACGACCTCGTTCGCGGACGGCGGCGCCATCGTCACGGCCGCCCTGAGCTGATCGGCGACCGAGCCGCCCCGCGGCCGCAGCGGGGTGCCGGTCAGCATCTCGTACAGGACCGCCGCCAGCGCGTAGACGTCGGAGCGGCGGTCAGCTTCGCCGCCCATCGCCTGCTCCGGCGCCATGTACGCCGGCGTGCCGACCGCGAAGCCGAAGTGGGTTCGCGCCAACCCGAAGTCCGCCAGCAGCGGCCGGCCGGACGCGTCGAACAGCACGTTGCTCGGCTTGACGTCGCGGTGCACCAGCCCGGCCCCGTGGGCGCGGTGCAGCCCCTCGGCCACCGCGCTGACGATCGCCCACGCGCGCTCGGGGCTGATCGGCCCGAGCTGCATCAGGTCGCGGAGCGAGCCGCCGGGCGCCAGCGCCGTGGCGACATAGGTGACGCCCTGGTCGGAGCCGTGAGCGTGGACGGCGAGGAGGTGCGGATGACCGAGCGCGGAGACCAGGCCGACGTCCTTCTCGAAGCGCTCGCGGAAGGCCGGGTCCGCGGTCAGGGTCTCGTCCAGCACCTTGATCGCGACCTGCTGCTCGCCGGCAAAGCCGGCGAAGGCTCGGTATACGGTGGCACACCCTCCGCTGCCGATGCGAGCGACCAGACGGAAGTGGCCCAGCGTGGCTCCCGTCAGGTCGGAGTCCATGAGCCGGTTATCGCCAATTTCGGGTAGGAAGTTTCGCATGTAAGGAGGCGAACGCCCTCGATTGCTTGCTACTGTGCGCGCATCATGCGCATCGTTCCCGCCCTCGACGTACGCGCGGGCCGCGTCGTGCGCCTGGGCGAGCACGGCGACTTCGGTCGCGAGCAAGCCTACGCCGATGGGCCCGAGGCGGCGGTGGCCCTCGCCCGCCGTTACGTCGAGGCGGGCGCCCGCCTCCTGCACGTGGTCGACCTCGACGCGGCCCGTGGATCCGGCGACAACCGCGACCTCGTGCGACGCCTGGTCGCCGAGGCCGGCGCGGAGGTGGAGGTGTCCGGCGGCGTGCGGTCGGCGGAGATCGCGGCGGGGTGGCTGGAGGCGGGCGCGGCGGCGGTGGCGATGGGCACGGCCGCCGTGCGCGACCCGGCGCTGCTCGCTCGCGTCGCGGCCGCACATCCGGGCCGGGTGCTGGCGGCGCTCGACGTGCGTAACGGGCGACCCGCGGTCACCGGCTGGGACCAGGTGTCCGACCTGACGGTCGCGGAGGCGCTGGCCCGATGGGCCGACGCGCCGATCGCCGGCGTGGTCGTGACGAGCATCGACCGCGACGGCACGCTGGGGGGCCCGGACGTGGCGCTGCTGGCGGAGGTCGTGCGAGTCACCCCGTGTCCCGTGACGTACTCGGGCGGCGTCGGATCGCTGGCGGACGTGCGCGCCGTGGCCGCGGCGGGCGCCTCGGGCGTGATCCTCGGCCGGGCCTTACTGGAGGGCCTCATCCCGCTCGCCGAGGCGCTCGCGCTCGCGTAGCCGCGTGGACCTGGATCGTGGTCTCTCGTGCCCACGGAACCTGCTCCGAACGACTGCCGCGGGCGTACTCTAATGAGCAGTGCTGGAAGTGGTGATCGGCTTGATTGCCGGCCTGCTGGCCGTGGTTGGCGTCGTCATCATGGTCGGCCCCGCACTGCCGCGCTCGCTCGGCCTGGCCCACCGTCACGCCCGCACGACAGGAACGCGGCGCCGCCTCGCGGCGCCGGCGCCCGCGGAGCTCCATCCGACGACGGTCTGGGCACTGTCACTCACGGCTCGACTGCTGGGGCTGCTGAAGGAGCAGGGCATGGATCGCCAGGCGGCGGCCCTGCGCATGGCGGGCAAACGGCTCCAGATGGACGAGGCGAACGGCATCCAGGCGATGCGGCAGGTGGTGCGGCATCTGCGCGGCGTGCGGCTGGACGACGACTCGGACCAGCGGATCTTCCTCGGGCTGGTTGGTCAGCTGCAGAAGGCCCTGGACGAGCGGGCGGAGCAGCTGGAGCTGCTGCCCAGGAACTGAGCACTGGAGCCGAGATCCACCGCGTACGCGCCCCCAGAGACATCGCTGCGCTGCGTGGGTAGATCCCGGCTGAGGCGTCCCGGCGACGCGAGGGGTGCGACGACACCCGGATCCGACCGGGACGCTCCGCTCCGTGACTATCATTGGCCGCGATGATCCGCCGTACGCGGAGTCAGGCCGCGGGCGCCACCAGCCTCGAGCAGCTGGCCGCCGAGACGTCCGTGCTGGTGGCCCGGCTGGTGCGGCAGAGTCGGACGCCGAAGGCCGAGAACGAGCGGCTCGCGCGTGAGGTGGAACGCCTCGTCGGGATGGGAGGAGATCAAGAAGCTGGCCCGGCTGGCGCCCCGCAGGCGGCGGGCCCGCCGTCCGATGGCTCGCTGACGAGGCCCGCGCTCGACCGGCCGAGGTCATGTCCTGGCGGTGAAGCGCTCCATGGCGAGCTGCACCTCCACCTCGGCGGCTTCGCGGCCGTCCCAGCCCACGATCTCCGTGCGCTTGCCGGGCTCGAGGTCCTTGTAGACGTCGAAGAAGTGACGGACCACCGCCAGCCACGAGTCCGGCAGGTCGCCGATATCGGTCCTCCGGTCCCAGTGCGGCACCGCGAGCACCTTCACGTCGGGACCTGCCTCGTCCGCCATCCGGAAGAGACCGATCGGCCGGCAGCGGACGTGGCAGCCGGGGAAGGCGGGTTCGTCGAGGATGACCAGCGCGTCGAGCGCATCTCCGTCCTCGCCCAACGTCGCCGCGACCAACCCGTAGTCCGCGGGATAGCGGAGCGCGGCCGACAGCGGTCGGTCGAGGTGGATGGCTCCGGTCGCCGGATTCATCTCGTACTTGTTGCCGCTGCCCCTCGGCACCTCGACGACGACCTCGATTTCCATGGCGCTCCGGCTCAGCGCGGGAGGTGGGCGCCCCCGCCGGCGGCCGGGGTCGACGCGGGGGGCCCAGCGGCGACGCGGTGGACGTCCATGCAGGCCCGGGCCGCGAGCTCCGCGAGCCGGCCGCCCCTCGTCATCGCTCCGGACGCCGGCCGGGCTGCCCCCGGTTCACGAGCCCGCCACCTCCGGCCGGTGCTCGCCATCGCCCTCGTCCGAGATCGGCGCCATCACGACCAGGACGCCGAGGTTCAGCGTCGCGCGGGTGCGCGCCGGATCGATGCGGCGAGGAAGCGGCAGGTCGATCGCCCACCGCCCGACCTGCCAATCGCGCCGCAGGTAGTGCTGGCGGGTCTGGGGGTATTTGCACGCCGCGTCCACTCGCAGGCGATGCGGGCTGACGACGATCTCCACGTGCTGGGCGTGGGCCCCCGGGATCGGGAGCGCGACGCTGAGGTCGCTGCCGGACTCGTAGACGTTGATGGGTGGCTCTGCGGCCGGCAGCTCCACGAGTGGCGATACGGTGCCGGTCATTGGTCTCACCTCTCTTCCAGGCGCAGCTGACATCGCCCTCTCGCGGGCTCTCGAGCGCCTGCCATATCGACAGTCTAGCACTCCCAATTTCTGAGCATGGAAATGCGGATTTCGCGCGGGGATCAGGCTGGGAACCGGGATCGTCTCCTTAACAACCTGGGTTTGCGCATCTTCCGGCAGCGCGGACAATGGAACCAGTTCCCATGGCAGCCGCGCAGCAAATGAGGAGAGGAATGGGCGCGACCATCGACATCGCCACCTGGGTCGCCGGCGCCTCGCTCGAGGCGATGCCGGTCGAGATCGTGGAGCGGGCTCGCGCGGGGGTGATCGACACCGCCGGCGTGATCCTCGCCGGGGTCCACGAGCCCGTCACGCGGATCGCGGCAGCGCTGGTGGCCGAGGACGGCGGCGCCCCGATCGCCTCCCAGCTCGGCACCGGGCTGATGACGGCGCCTGAGTCGGCGGCCCTGCTCAACGGCATCGCCGGCCACGCCCTCGACTACGACGACGTCAGCGCCTCGCTGACCGGCCACCCGAGCGTGGTGGTGCTGCCGGCCGCGCTGGCGGCAGCCGAGCTCGCCGGCGCCTCGGGAGCCGGGCTGCTGGAGGCGTACGTCGCCGGCGTCGAGGTGACGGCCAAGCTCGGCATGGCCATCGGGCCGGCGCACTACCGGGCGGGCTGGCACGCGACCTCGACGCTGGGCACGCTCGGCGCCGCGATGGCCGCCGGCAAGCTGCTGGATCTCGACTCCGTCCGCCTGGCGAACGCGCTGGCGATCGCGGTGTCCGAGGCCTCGGGCAGCCGGCGGAACTTCGGCACGATGACCAAGCCCTTCCACGCCGGTCACGCGGCGCGCTGCGGCCTGGCCGCGGCCCGGCTGGCGGCGAGAGGCATGACCGGCGACCCGACGGCCATCGAGGCGCCCCTCGGGCTCTTCGCCCTGCTCTCGTTCGGCGAGGGCCGTCCCGACGCCGTCGCCGGCGAGCTGGGGAGGCCGTACGATCTCGCCAGCGTGGGGCTCAGCGTCAAGAGGTACCCCTGCTGCTTCGCCACCCACCGCGCGGCGGACGCCGTTCTCGACCTCCGGGCCGAGCACCGCCTCGACGCGGAGCGCGTGGAGGCAGTGAGGGTGACCGTGCCCGTGGGGGGAGTGTCGCCGCTGATCCACGACCGGCCCACCGACGGCCTGCAGGGCAAGTTCAGCATGCAGTACGTCCTGGCGGCGGCGCTCCTCGACGGCCGGGTCGGCCTGGACGCGTTCGAGGACAGGGCCGTGCAGCGGCCCGAGGCGCAGGCCCTGCTGCCGCGGGTGGCGGTCCACGAGGACCCCGGCATCCCGACCGGCGCCAACCCCATCGAGGACGGGTACGTCGCCGTGGAGGTCCGGCTGCGCGGGGGCGCCGTGCTCACCCGCCGGGTCACGCACCCGCACGGATCGCCGGCCGATCCGCTCCGGCCGGACGAGCTGGCCATGAAGTTCCGCGACTGCGCGGCCGCGGTCCTCGACCCCGGCCAGGCCGAGACCGCGCTGGCCCGTCTCCTGGGCCTGGAGCACGAACCGGACGTCCGTTCGGTGGTGGCGGCGCTGACCCCGGCGGCTGCGGCGGCCGCGCGATGACGGCTCTGCCGCTGGACGGCGTCCGCGTCCTCGACCTGACCCGGAACCTGGCCGGGCCGTACGCGGCCATGATCCTGGGCGAGCTGGGCGCCGACGTGGTCAAGGTCGAGAGCCCTGACGGCGACGACACCCGCCAGTGGGGCCCGCCTTTCTGGGGCACCGAGGGGCCGGTCTTCCTCGCCGCCAACCGGAACAAGCGCTCCATCGTCCTCGACCTGAAGACGGAGGCGGCCCGCGTCGCGATGGACCGCCTGACCCGACGCTCGGACGTGCTGCTGGAGAGCTTCCGCCCCGGCTCGATAGACCGGCTCGGCTACGGCTACGAGTGGGCCCGTGCGGTCAACCCACGGCTCGTCTACTGCAGCATCACGCCATACGGCGACCGCGGGCCGCTCCACGACCGACCCGGCTACGACCCGCTGCTGCAGGCGTTCAGCGGGATCATGAGCGTCACCGGCGAGCCGGACCGACCGCCGGTCCGCGTGGGGGTGTCCGTGATCGACATGGGCACCGGCATGTGGGCGGCGATGTCCGTCCTGGCCGCGCTTCTCCAGCGCGGCCAGGACGGCCGCGGCCGGCGCATCGTCACAGCCCTGTACGAGACCGGCCTGGCCTGGATGAGCTATCACCTGGCCTCCTACTGGGCCAATGGCGCGGCGCCTGGCCGGCTGGGCTCCGGCGCCAGCTCGATCGTGCCCTACCAGGCCTTTCCGACCCGAGACGGCGACCTGATGATCGCCGCGCCCAACGACGGGCTGTTCGGCCGGCTGAGCGAGGCGTTGGGCCACGCCGAGTGGGCGACCGATCCTCGCTTCCTGCACAACCGCGATCGCGTCGAGCGCCGGCAGGAGGTGACGGACCTGATCGCCGGCGCCACCGCCGGACGGGACACGGAGGAGCTGGGAGCCGCCCTGGAGGTGGCCGGCGTGCCGTGCAGCCCCATCCGCGACGCGGCCGGAGCCGCCAACGATCCGCAGACGCTGGCGCTCGGGATGGTGCAGGAGCTCGCCCACCCGGTGATCGAGGGGTTTCGGTCACTCGGGCTGCCCTTCCTCATCGATGGCGAGCGACCGCCGCTCCGTCGCCCGCCGCCCGGGCTGGGCGAGCAGCAGGCGGAGGTCATGCAGGAGCTCGGGCTCGGGGAGCCAGGGCTGACCACCATAAAGGAAGACGATTTGCCCCCCCTGACCCCCCGGCAGATGAGGGGGGGAGGTAAGGAGGCGTGATGGACATCAGACTGAAGGCCGAT
>DASYBH010000378.1:0-9444 GCA_036500885.1 Candidatus Dormiibacterota bacterium | reverse complement strand
TCCTGCGGCGCGGCATCCCGATCGCCGGCGCCGCGATCGCCGCCGGCTTCTACGACCAGAGCGCCCTCACCAGGCACTTCAAGCGCTGCTACGGCATGACGCCGCTGCAGTACGTGCGCGCGATCAGAACCTGAGCGGGCCGGGACCCCCGCGATCCACCGCGCAGGCAGCGCCCAGGACACCGCTGCGCGGGTGGGCGCCGACGTTCGGCCTTCCCTTCATATCGTTCGGCATTGCCGAACGACACGCGGACCTGCCGCAGGTCCACGAGCGCTGAGGACGACTCCTGACCGTTTGTCCCGGCGCCTCAATTTCCGCCAATACGGGAGGTGTTCGTGGATCGCACGATCGGGGACTATGGTCGCGCTCCGTTCGTTCTATCACGAGCATCCCGACACCCTCACGCTCGAGGCCCAGGTCCTCGAGGCGCAGCCCGGGCGCGTGCTGCTCGCTCGCTCCCCCTTCTATGCCGGCGGCGGTGGGCAGCTGCCGGACCGGGGCGTCCTCCGGTGGGAGGGGGGCGAGGCCGCGGTCACCGGCTTCGAGCCGGCCGAGCGCGGCCTGTGGCACCTCCTCGCCGGCGATGCGGAGCCGGTCGGATCGGTCGAGGCGGTGGTCGACGCCCGCTTCCGCCGCATGATGCGGGAGCTCCACACGGGCACGCACGTCCTCAACGCGCTCGTGTTCCAGCGGTTCGACGGCGCGCTCGTCACCGGCGTGCAGATGCTCGAGGACGCCACCGCCCGCATGGACTTCGATCTCCCGGGCGCGGACAACGACCGGCTGCGGGCGCTGGAGCCGGAGCTGAACGACGTCATCCGCCAGGACCTGCGCGTCGGCGACGCCTACGAGCCGCTCGAGGACGTCCGGCGCCAGCACGGCCTGATCCGCAGCCGGGCGGTCGCGCCCCCGCCCACCGCCGACGGCCGGGTGCGCATCGTGGAGATCGCGGGCCTGGATCGCCAGGCGTGCGGGGGGACGCACCTCGGATCGACGGGGGACTCGCACCAGCTGCGGATCGTCAAGGTGGACAACAAGGGCCGGCACAACCGGCGCATCCGGATCGCCCTGGTCGCCTTCGACGGCTAAAGCGCCGGGTGGCCGTGTCCGGAAAGTTCGGACACCCACGATCGCCGGCCGGCGCCGGCGCGCGAGTCCCGGCGTCTCCAGGTTGGGGTCGCCGCCCGGGCGAGCCTGGACCAGCCGACGCGATAACATCGCGAGCGTGCTGGTGGCCCACCTCGCGCGATGTGCCGGCGTCCGGCGAGGCGTGCGCTGACCATCGAAGGTGCGGACCGGGATTGGCTGGGCGCATTCGAGGTGGTCGGCGCTCGCGTGCGCGAGGCGATCGCGCCGCTGCTCGGCACCGAGGCGGGACGGGCGGAGATCGGCATCGGGGCGGGTGGCGACCGCACCGTCGAGCTCGACCGGCTGGCCGAGGAGGTCGCCCTGGCCGAGCTCGCCGGCTTCGCGGCGGCGGGCCATCCCTGCTCGGTGCTCTCCGAGGAGGTGGGCCTGGTCGACATGGGCGCCGGCTCGCCGCAGGTGCTCCTCGACCCCGTGGACGGGAGCCTCAACGCCAAGCAGGGCCTGCCGGTCGCCGGGGTGATGCTCACCCTCCTCGACGGTCCGACCGTCGCGGACGTGCGGGTGGGCTGGGTGCTGAACCTGATCAGCGGCGAGCGCTGGTGCGCCATCCGTGGCGGGGGCGCCTACCGCAACGATCGCCGCCTGTCTCCGCTGGCCCCGGCGGGCCGGCCAGGCCGGATCGGCGTGCTGGGCATCGAGAGCTCGCCGCCCGACCTGGGCACGCTGCGGCCGCTCATCGAGCGGGCGGCCAAGGTGCGCATGCTCGGTTCGATGGCTCTGTCGCTCGCTCATACCGCAGCTGGAGGCATCGAGGTCTTTGCCGCGCCCATCAGAGCACGTATCTTCGATATGACGGCTGGCTTGCTGATGGTGGGCGAGGTCGGCGGCGTGATGACGGACCTGGCGGGCGCCCCCCTCCAGGACTCGGTGGTCGGCCTCGAGAGCCGGACGACGCTGCTGGGCTCGGCGAACCCGACGCTGCACCGATTGGCGCTCGATGCGCTCCGGGGCTGAGCGAGGGCATCCGCTCGCCGGTCCGGCACGGCCAGCCCGGGGAGAGGCATCAAGGGAGCGGCGTATGAGAGAAGCGCGTTGCCGAGTGGTCATCGAGCACGTCGATCCCGAGATCGACTGTGGACGCTTTCCGATCAAGAGGGTGACTGGCGAGCGGGTGGTGGTCGAGGCAGATGCGTTCGCGGAGGGCCACGACGAGGTCGCCTGCGTCCTGCTCCACAGGCCGGCCGAGGAATCCGGCTGGCGGGAGGCCCGGATGCGCCCGCTGGTCAACGATCGCTGGCGTGGGGAGTTCCGGGTCGGGCGCCTTGGCCGCCACGTGTACACGGTGGAGGCGTGGGTCGACCACTTCCACACGTGGATGCGTGACCTGGTCAGGCGGCTGGAGGCGGGCCAGGACCTCACCGTCGAGCTGCAGATCGGCGCGCAGCTGGTGACCGAGGCCGTCGCGCGGGCGGAGGGCGAGGACCAGCGGAGACTCCGCGAGGCCGCCCGCGCGCTGACCGGCCCCCACGGCGAGCGGACGGCGCTCTCCCCGGCGCTGTCCCTGCTGATGGCCCGCCACCCCGACCGCTGCTTCGCCACCCGCCACGAGCGGGAGCTGGAGGTGCTGGTCGACCGCGAGCGAGCGCGGTTCGGCGCCTGGTACGAGATGTTCCCTCGCTCCGCCTCGCCCGACCCCGGCCGCCCCGGCACCCTGAAGGACGTGGAGGCACGCCTGCCCTACGTGGCCGGCATGGGTTTCGACGTGCTCTACCTGCCGCCGATCCACCCCATCGGTCGAGCGTTCCGCAAGGGCCCCAACAACTCGGTCCAGTGCGAGCCCGGCGACCCCGGCAGCCCGTGGGCGATCGGGGGGCCCGAGGGTGGGCACAAGGCGGTCCACCCCGAACTGGGCACGCTGGACGACTTCCGCCGGCTCGTGCAGGCGGCGAAGCGACACGGTCTCGAGGTCGCCATCGACGTCGCCTTCCAGGCGTCGCCCGACCATCCCTACGCGCGCGAGCACCCGGAGTGGTTCCGGCGCCGTCCGGACGGATCGATCCAGTACGCCGAGAACCCGCCCAAGAAGTACCAGGACATCTACCCCTTCGACTTCGAGGGCGAGGAGTGGCAGTCGCTCTGGCAGGAGCTGTGCAGCGTCTTCGAGTTCTGGATCGACCAGGGCGTGCGCATCTTCCGCGTCGACAACCCGCACACCAAGCCGTTCGCGTTCTGGGAGTGGGTGATCGGCGAGGTTCGCGGGCGCCATCCGGACGCGATCTTCCTCTCCGAGGCGTTCACGCGTCCCCGCGTGATGTACCGGCTGGCCAAGCTGGGGTTCGACCAGTCCTACACCTACTTCGCATGGCGCAACACGGCGTCGGAGCTGCGCGCGTACTTCACCGAGCTGACCCGGACCGAGGCGCGGGAGTACTTCCGGCCCAGCCTCTGGCCGAACACGCAGGACATCCTGACCGAGACCCTGCAGACCGGCGGCCGCGCCGCCAGCGCCATGCGCTTCGTGCTGGCCGCCACGCTGGGCGCGACCTACGGCATCCTCGGCCCGACCTTCGAGACGGTCGAGGTCACGCCGCTGCAGGTCGGACGGGAGGAGTACCTGAACTCGGAGAAGTACCAGGTGCGGCACTGGGACCTCGAGCGGCCCGGCGGTCTCCAACCCCTCATCGCCAGGGTCAACCAGATCCGTCGCCAGCACCCGGCGCTGCAGCAGGACCGCACCCTGCGCTTCCTGAAGACGGACAGCGAGCGGCTGCTGGCGTACGCCAAGACCAGCGAGGACGGCGCCGACGTCATCGTCGTGGTCGTCAACCTGGATGCGCGCTGGAAGCAGTCGGGCTGGGTGGAGGTACCCGTCCAGGCCCACGCCGGCCACCCGCCCTACCAGGCGCGGGACCTGCTCACCGGCAGCCGGTTCACCTGGCGGACCGACACCTGGAACTACGTGGAGCTGGACCCCGCGGTCGCCCCCGCGCACGTCCTCCACGTTCCCCGTCCCCTGATCTCGGAGGACCCCCTTGAGCGCTGAGCGGCTGAGCGGAGGAGTGGCGGCGTCACCGGCGCTGTCGTCCCCGTCCCGCGTGGACGCGGCCACCTGGTACAGGGACGCCGTCATCTACGAGCTCCACGTTCGTGCGTTCCGCGACTCCAACGGAGACGGGGTCGGCGACTTCCACGGGCTGATCGAGAAGCTGGACTACATCGCCCGGCTGGGTGTGACGGCGATCTGGCTGCTCCCCTTCTACCCGTCACCGCTGCGGGACGACGGCTACGACATCGCGGACTACTACGGGGTCCACCCCGCCTACGGGCGGCTGGCGGACGTGCGCCGGCTGGTCAGGGAGGCGCACGCCAGAGGGCTGCGGGTCATCACCGAGCTGGTCTGCAACCACACGTCGGACCAGCACCCGTGGTTCCAGCGCGCCCGCCGCGCCCGCCGCGGCACCGTTGCCAGGGATTTCTACGTCTGGAGCGACAGCAGCCAGCGCTACACGGACGCCCGGATCATCTTCAAGGACACCGAGACCTCGAACTGGGCCTGGGACCCCGTGGCCCAGGCGTACTACTGGCACCGGTTCTACTCGCACCAGCCCGACCTGAACTTCGACAACCCCCAGGTGCGCAGGGAGGTCGTCCGCGTCGTCGACCACTGGCTGGACCTGGGCATCGACGGCCTCCGGCTGGACGCGATCCCGTACCTGTACGAGCGGGAGGGGACCAGCTGCGAGAACCTGCCCGAGTCGCACGCCTTCCTGAAGGCGCTCCGCGCCCACGTCGACGAGCGCTTCCCGAACCGCATGCTGCTGGCCGAGGCCAACCAGTGGCCGGAGGAGGCGGCGAGCTACTTCGGCGGGGGGGAGGGGGACGAGTGCCACATGGCGTTCCACTTCCCGGTCATGCCGAGGCTCTTCATGGCCCTGAGGATGGAGGACCGCTTCCCGGTCATCGACATCATGGCCCAGACGCCGAGCATCCCCACCCGCGCGCAGTGGGCGCTGTTCCTCCGCAACCACGACGAGCTGACGCTGGAGATGGTCACCGACGAGGAGCGGGACTACATGTACTGGGCGTACACCCAGGATCCCGAGGCCCGTCTGAACCTGGGCATCCGCCGCAGGCTGGCGCCGCTGCTGGGCAACAACCGGCGCCGGATCGAGCTGATGAACGCGCTCCTGCTGTCGCTGCCCGGCACCCCGGTCATCTACTACGGCGACGAGATCGGGATGGGCGACAACATCTACCTGGGCGACCGCAACGGCGTCCGCACGCCGATGCAGTGGAGCGGCGACCGCAACGCCGGGTTCTCCTCCAGCAACCGCCAGCGCCTCTACCTCCCGGTGATCCTCGATCCCGAGTACCACTACGAGGCGATCAACGTCGAGGCCCAGGAGGCCAACCCGCAGTCGCTGCTGAGCTGGATGCGGCGCATCATCGGGCTCCGCCAGCGCTTCCAGGCGTTCGGCCGCGGGTCGCTGGAGTTCCTCCACCCGGAGAACCGCAAGGTGCTGGCCTTCGTCCGCCGGTACGGTGAGGAGCAGATCCTGGTCCTCGCCAACCTCTCCCGCTTCGCCCAGCACGCCCAGCTCGACCTGTCCTCGTTCGCCGGGCAGATGCCGGTCGAGCTGTTCGGGCGGACGGAGTTCCCGCCGATCGGCGACCAGCCCTACCAGGTCATGCTCGGACCGCACAACTTCTTCTGGTTCTCCATGGAGCCGCAGCGGCTCGACCTCGGCCAGCTGTCGCCGATGCCCGAGCTCTCGCTGCGCGACCGGGAGCTGGAGCGGGTGCTGCCCGCCTACCTCCGCGGCCAGCGCTGGTTCGGCGGCCGCAGCCGGCGCGTGAAGGACGTCAACGTGGTGGACTCGGTATCGATCGCGGACGCGGTGCTCAAGGTGGTTGACGTCCAGTACCAGTCCGGCGACGCGGACGTGTTCGCCCTGCCGCTCTGCCCCAACGGGGAGGGCCGGATCGTGGACGCGCTGGGCGAGCCGGCGTTCAACCACCTGCTGCTGGAGGCGATCGACCGGCGCCGCCGCTTCCGCGGCCGGACCGGCGACGTGATCGCGCTGCCGACGCCGCACCTCTCCCGCCTGCGCGGCGAGGACGACCTGGCGCCCCGGCTGGCGACGGCCGAGCAGACGAACAACTCGGTGATCTTCGGCGAGCGGCTGATTCTCAAGCTGTACCGCCGCATCGAGGACGGCCTGCACCCGGACCTCGAGCTGTCGCGCTTCCTGACGGACGTCGGGTTCCCCAACATCGCCGCTGTGGCCGGCACCGTGATCTACAGGCGTGACCGTGGCCGCACCGCCGCCCTCGCGATGCTTCAGGCGTACGTGCCCAACCAGGGCGACGCCTGGGGCCACGCGCTGATGGAGCTGAGCGCGAATGCGGACGCGATGGACCGCTACCGGCCGCACGCCGAGCTGCTCGGCCGGCGCACGGCCGAGATGCACCTGGCGCTGGCCTCCCGGCCGGACGACCCCGCGTTCGCGCCCGAGCCGACGCAGTCGCCGGACGCCCGCTCCGTCTACCAGTCGATCCGGTCCCTCTCCGGCCAGGTGCTGCCGCTGCTCGAGGGGCGCCGGGACCGCCTGCCGCCCATCGCCTGCGCGGACGCGGACACCGTGCTCGGCTCATGGGACCGGCTGCACAAGCGCCTGCGCGAGCTGATCGCGAGGCCGATCTCCGCCCGGCGCATTCGCTGCCACGGCGACTACCATCTGGGCCAGGTGCTGTTCACCGGCGCCGATTTCGTCATCGTCGACTTCGAGGGCGAACCCTCGCGGCCCCTGCGCGAGCGGCGGCTCAAGCGCTGGGCGTTGAAGGACGTGGCGGGTATGCTGCGCTCCTTCGCCTACGCCGGCCAGGCCGCCGGCGTCGCGCACGGGCGGGAGTGGGCGAGCAGCGCGGGTGACGCGTTCATGCGTGCGTACCTGGAGCGCGCGGATGGCGCGCCGTTCCTGCCGGCCGGCGCCGAGGAGCGCCGGCTGCTGCTGGACGCGATGCTGATCGAGAAGGCCCTGTACGAGCTGCGCTACGAGCTGGACCACCGGCCCGACTGGGTCCACATCCCGCTGCGCGGCCTCTGCGAGTTGATGGAGCAATGAACACAGGCACAAGTCAGACGCACTGCCTCATGACCGAGGACGACGTGTACCTCTTCAACGAGGGCAGCCACTTCCGCCTGTACGAGAAGCTGGGCGCCCATCCCGGACCGGACGGCACGGCCTTCGCCGTCTGGGCGCCGAACGCCGAGCGCGTCTCGGTGATCGGCGACTTCAACGGCTGGGATGCGGGCGCCCACCCGCTGGCTACCAGGGGCGCCTCCGGCATCTGGGAGGGGTTCCTGCCCGAGGCCCGTCCCGGCTCCGTCTACAAGTACCGCGTGGTCGGCAGGGGTGGGCTCTACCGCGCCGACAAGGCCGACCCGCTGGCCTCCTTCGCCGAGGTGGCGCCCCGGACCGGGTCCGTGGTCTGGGACGTCGCCTACGAGTGGGGAGACCGGGATTGGATGCGCGACCGCTGGCGCCACAACGCGGCCTCGTCGCCGTGGTCGATCTACGAGGTCCACACGGGCTCGTGGATGCGCGTGCCGGAGGAGGGCAACCGCTCGCTGTCCTACCGCGAGCTCGCCCTCCGCCTGGCCGACCACGTCCAGCGCGAGGGGTTCACGCATGTCGAGCTGCTGCCGATAATGGAGCACCCCTTCTTCGGCTCGTGGGGCTACCAGACGACGGGCTACTTCGCGCCCACCAGCCGCTACGGCACCCCCCAGGACTTCATGTTCCTGGTCGACTACCTGCACCAGCGTGGGATCGGCGTGATCCTGGACTGGGTGCCCTCCCACTTCCCGACGGACGCACACGGCCTCGCCTACTTCGACGGCACCCATCTCTACGAGCACGAGGACCCCAGGCGCGGGTTCCACCCCGACTGGAGCAGCTACATCTTCAACTACGGGCGCCACGAGGTGCGCAGCTTCCTGCTCTCCAGCGCGCTCTCCTGGCTGGACCGCTACCACATCGACGGTATACGGGTCGATGCGGTGGCGTCGATGCTGTACCTGGACTACTCGCGGCGAGAGGGGGAGTGGATTCCGAACGCGTTCGGGGGACGGGAGAACCTGGACGCGATCGAGTTCCTGCGCCGCTTCAACACCGAGGTGTACGGCTCCTACCCGGATGTCCAGACGATGGCCGAGGAGTCGACGTCCTGGCCGATGGTCTCGCGGCCGACCTACCTGGGCGGTCTGGGCTTCGGCATGAAGTGGGACATGGGCTGGATGCACGACACGCTGGAGTACTTCCAGCGGGAGCCGGTCCACCGCCGCTATCACCACGAGAACCTCACGTTCCGCGGCCTGTACCAGTTCACCGAGAACTTCGTGCTGCCGCTGTCCCACGACGAGGTCGTCTACGGCAAGGGCTCGCTGCTCGGCAAGATGCCGGGCGACGAGTGGCAGCGGTTCGCCAACCTCCGGCTGCTGCTCGGATGGATGTTCGGCGAGCCGGGGAAGAAGCTGCTGTTCATGGGCGGCGAGTTCGCTCAGCCGGGCGAGTGGAGCCACGACGGCTCGCTGGACTGGCAGGCGGTCGCGGAGCCGCTGCGGACCGGCATGCTCCGCTGGGTCGCCGACCTCAACCGCCTCTATCGGGCGGAGCCGGCGCTCCACGCGCTGGATTTCTCGCCGGACGGCTTCGAGTGGGTCGACGCCAACGACTCCGAGCAGTCGATCACCTCGATCCTGCGCTCAGCCGGCGAACAGCACGTGCTGGTGGCCTGCAACTTCACGCCGGTGCCGCGTCCGGCCTACCGCGTCGGTGTGCCGCACGGTGGTCGCTGGACGGAGGCGCTGAACGGCGACGCCGAGCTGTACGGCGGCAGCGGATGGGGCAACTACGGCGGAGTGGATGCGGAGTTCGAGCCGTGGCACGGCCGGCCGTGGTCGCTCACGCTCGCGCTGCCGCCGCTGGCGGCCGTGTTCTTGACGTCAACCTCGGCCGACGCGCCGCCCGACCCGCCGGGCGACGGCAGCCCCGGCTGAGCCAGAATCGGGGGGTGCGGCTGAGGAGCCAGGCGAGAGATTCGGCGACCGTCGAAGATCCGTCTGACCCTTTCGATATGCCCGTCCGGAGGCAAGGCCGCCCGGCCTCACACTGAAGCACAGGATCTATGAGACCTCTTCATCTCGCTTTCGTCTGGCACATGCACCAGCCGTATTACAAGGATGACCTCACCGACACCTACCTGCTGCCGTGGGTTCGGCTGCGATCGACCAAGGACTACCACAAGATGACGGCCTTGCTCGACAGCTACCCGCGCGTGCGGCAGACCTTC
>DASYBH010000377.1:0-9415 GCA_036500885.1 Candidatus Dormiibacterota bacterium | reverse complement strand
TTGCCGCGCTGGCGGGCGGGGAGGACCTCCTGCTGGTGCCCGTTGCCGTGGGCGAACGCTGAGGCCCTCATCTCGTTCTTATGGAACGAGATGAGCGCCTCGTGGACGGTCGCCACCTCGCCAGTGATGAGGGCTCCAGAGCCAGGCGCGGAGTCGCTCACTCCAGCGTGAACTGGCTGTCCACCGGCACGCCGCCGCGCAGGGTGCTCAGCACCACGCAGTAGCGCTCCGCGTTCTCCAGGAGCCGGCGGGCGCGCTCGGCATCGGTGCCCTCCCTCACCCTGACGCGGGTGGTGCACGTGATCGCGGTCACGCCCACGGGCACGTCGCGCGACATCGCCAGCGTGCCGCGGAGGTCGGCCTGGCCGCTCACGCTCACCTCCAGCGCCTCCAGCTCGATGCCCATCGCGGCCGCGACCATACGGACCGTGACCTCCTGGCACGCCGCCAGCGCGCCCATCAGCAGGTCGCCGGAGCAGGGCACGTCGTCCGTGCCGCCCACGCCGGGGTGGGCGCCGGAGCGCCAGGTCAGTCCCGGCACGGCGTCGGGCGTGATGGCGACGTGGAGCGGATCGGACAGGTCGCTGGGAGCGCTGCGCGCCGTCATCGTGATCCGAGCCGCCTCCGGGTTCTCCTCGTAGCGGCGCTTGATCGGCGCCTGCAGCTCGCGCAGGTTCATGCCGCCAATTGTGCTGCCGCCCGCGCCTCCCCGACACCGATCGACGCAAATCGTTATGCTCCTCACCGGGGAGAGTTCATGGCATGCGAGGGTGGAATCGATCCCGTGGATGTCGTCGCGCGACCCCGGAGTCGCGGACGGCCTCGCAGCACCGGTGCGGAGCGCGCGATCCTGCGTGCAGGGGCCCGGCTGCTGGCGGAGCGTGGCGTCAGGCGGACGAGCATGGAGGCGATCGCGGTCGCCGCCCACGTCAGCAAGGCGACCATCTACCGGCGCTGGCCGTCGAAGGACGCCCTGATCCTGGACCTGATCACCAGGGCGGCCGATGAGCCGCCGAACGTCGAGGAGCCCGGTTCGGGTGACACCCGCGCGGACCTGCAGGAGTGGGTGCGCCGGGCCCTGGACGAGGAGCGGACCCCGCTCGGCGCCGCCCTGCAGCAGCTGGTGCGCCGGGCCGCCGAGGACCCCGCCCTGGCGGCGAACCTGCGCCGGCGCGAACTGCGCCGGCATCGCGACCGGTTCGCCGCGATTCTCGAGCGAGGCGTCAGCGCCGGCCAGGTCCGCGCCGACCTGGATCTGCCGACCCTGCTGGACATGTTGAGCGGGCCGGCGCTGTACCGCCGCCTCCTCGACCCCGGACCGCCCGCGATGCACGAGCCCGGCGACCAGGCCAGGGCGATCATCGACATCGTCTGGCCGGGCATTCGCGCCAGCCACCAGGGGTGAACAATCGTTTCCGCGGTCGCATCGCACGCCCGAGATGCGCCTACAGTGAGCGGGTGACCGCCGCACCCCGCCTGCCGGTCGTTGCCGGGTAGGCCCGCCGGCTGGCTCGTCCGGCTCGTGGGCGCGCTGCGCCCGCACGCGCGGCTCGTGGTCGTCGGGGTCGGCGGGGCGGTCGCGGCGCAGCTCATCGCGGCACTGGCCCCGCTGATCCAGCGGCACGTCATCGATACCGTGATCGTGCCCCGGCACGGGGTGCTGGCGCCGTGGATCGCGCTCCTCCTCGTCGCCGGCGTCGCCCGGTTCGGCGTCGGGCTCGTCTACCGCTACTGCGCCGGCAGGGCCAGCCTGGAGGTCCAGTACGACCTCCGCACCGCGATCTTCGCCCACCTGCAGCGGCTGGACTTCGCCCGCCACGACGAGCTGCAGACCGGTCAGCTGGTCAGCCGGGCCATCAGCGACCTGAACCTGGTGCAGCAGCTCCTCGGCTTCCTCCCCCTGATGGTGGCCAACCTGGTGTTCTTCGCCGCCTCGCTGTCGATCATGCTGGTCCTCAGTCCGGTGCTGGCCCTGGTCGCGCTGGCGGCCGCACCCCTGATGCTGCTGGTCTCGCTGCGGCTGCGTCAGCTGGTTCACCCGGCGACCTGGGACTCGCAGCAGCGGGCGGGGGTGGTGGCCGGCGTGGTCGACGAGGCGGTGACCGGCGTCCGCATCGTCAAGGGGTTCGGCCAGGAGGGGCGCGAGCTTCGCCGCCTGGCCTCGGCGGCGGAGTCGCTGTACGGCAGCCGGGTGCGCGCCATCCGCCTGCGTGCCCGCTACCAGGCCACGCTGCAGGCGCTCCCCGCGCTGGCCCAGGCCGGCATCCTGGCGCTCGGCGGCTGGCTGGCGCTGCGCGGCCAGATCACGCTCGGCACGTTCCTGGTCTCCGCCTCGTACGTCGTCCAGCTCCAGGCGCCCGCGCGGCTGCTGGCCAACCTGTTCGTCGTCGCGCAGCAGGGTCGGGCGAGCGTCGAGCGCCTGTTCGAGGTGCTCGACTCGACGCCCGCGATCCAGGAGCGTCCCGACGCCAGCCGGCTGGAGGTGCCCAGGGGCGAGATCGAGCTGGATGCCGTGACCTTCGGCTACCTCCGCTCCGAGCCGGTGCTGGACGGCTTCACGCTGACGGTGCGGCCGGGCGAGACAGTGGCCCTGGTGGGCACGGCCGGCTCCGGCAAGTCAACCGTGGCGATGCTGCTGCCGCGCTTCTACGACGTCCAGGGCGGCGCGATCCGCATCGACGGCGTCGACGTGCGCGACGTGACGCTCGACTCGCTGCGCGCCCGGATCGGCGTGGTGTTCGAGGACAGCTTCCTGTTCTCGGCCAGCGTGCGCGCCAACATCTCGTACGCCCGGCCCGACGCCACCCTGGAGGAGGTGGTCGCCGCGGCGCGGGCGGCCGAGGCGCACGAGTTCATCGAGGCGCTGCCGGAGGGCTACGACACGGTGGTCGGCGAGCAGGGCCTGACGCTGTCGGGCGGCCAGCGGCAGCGGGTCGCCCTGGCCAGGGCGCTGATGACCGACCCGCGCATCCTGCTCCTGGACGACGCGACCTCGTCGGTGGACACCCGCATCGAGGAGGAGATCCACGCCACGCTCCGGCGGCTGTTGGTGGGGCGGACCACGGTCCTGATCGCGCGCCGGCGCTCGACGCTGCGGCTGGCCGATCGCATCTGCCTGGTGGAGGAGGGCCGCGTCGCGGACGCCGGCACCCACGAGGAGCTGCTCGCCCGCTCGCTCAGCTACCGCCTGCTGCTGAGCGGCCCTGAGGCGGTGGACGGGGATGCGCCGCCGGCGGCTGCGCAGGCCCTGGCCGAGGTGGACGACGAGCAGGTGGACGGCGTGACGCGGTCGCTCTGGCAGCGCGACGGCGAGGTCGACCCGGTGGCGGCGATGGAGGCAGCCGGCCGGCTGCACCGGCCGGCTGCACCGACCGGCGGCGGTCCGGGGAGCTGGGCCCTGGCCCTGGAGCCCACCCCGGGGCTCAGGGGGCGGATCGCCGCCCTGCCGCCCATCACCGACCATCCCGACACCGGCGTCGAGGAGGCCGCGGTCTCAGGCGGTGGGTTCGCGCTCCCGCGCTTCCTCCGCCGCTGGGGCTGGCAGCTGGCCCTCGGCCTCCTGCTGGTCGGCCTCGACAGCGTGGCGACAGTGGCCGGCCCCTGGTTGATCCGGCTGGGCATCGACGAGGGCGTGCTGCGCGGGCTGTTCGGCGTGGTCCTGGCGGCGTCGGCCGCCTACCTGGTGGTCACCGTCCTGGACTGGGCCGACACGATCGCGATGACGTTCCTGACCGGCCGCACCGGCGAGCGGGTGCTGTACGCACTGCGCCTGCGCATCTTCGCCCACCTCCAGCGGCTGTCGCTCTCGTACTACGACCGGGAGCTCGGCGGCCGGATCATGACGCGCATGACAAGCGACATCGAGGCGCTGACGCAGCTGCTCCAGACGGGACTGGTCACGGCGCTGGCCAGCCTGGTCACGTGCGCCAGCATCGCCGTCGCGCTGGTCCTGCTGGATCCGCGTCTCGGCCTGGCCACGCTGACCGTGGTCGTCCCGCTGCTGGCCGGCACGGCGATCTTCCGGCGGTACTCGCGGCGAGCCTACGCCGAGTCCCGGGAGCGGGTGGCCATCGTCAACGCGGACTTCCAGGAGGGCGTCGCCGGCGTCCGCGTGGCGCAGGCCTTCGTGAGGGAGGGGCGCAACGACGACCGGTTCGCGCAGCTCTCCCGCGGCTACCTGCGGGCGCGCCTGCGGGCGCAGGTGGCCTTCGCGACGTACTTCCCCTTCGTCGCGTTCCTGTCCGACCTGGGCACCGCGATCGTCCTGACGGTTGGCGCGGTCCTGGTCGCGCGCGGCTCCCTGACGGAGGGCGTGCTGATCGCGTTCCTGCTCTACCTCGGCCTGTTCTTCAGCCCCATCCAGCAGCTCTCGCAGGTGCTGGACAGCTACCAGCAGGCGGCGGTCGCGCTCTCCCGCATCCGGGAGCTCCTCGCCATCCCGACCGACACGCCGGAGGCGCGCGACCCGGTGCGTCCGCCGGCGCGGCTGCGAGGAGAGGTGGAGCTGCGCGGCGTCCGGTTCGCCTATGCCGGGGTGGAGGCCGAGGCGCTGCGCGGGGTCGACCTGCGCATCGAGCCGGGCGAGACAGTGGCGTTCGTCGGCGAGACCGGGGCGGGGAAGTCCACCGTCCTCAAGCTCGTGGCGCGCTACTACGACGTGACCGGCGGCGCCGTGCTCGTCGATGGCGTCGACGTCCGGCGCTACGACCTGGCCGGCTACCGCAGCCATCTCGGGGTCGTGCCGCAGGAGCCGTTCCTGTTCGCCGGCACGATCAGGGACAACATCGCGTACGGCCGTCCCGGCGCCTCCGACGCCGAGGTGGAGGCGGCGGCGCGCGCGGTTGGCGCGCATGCGGTCATCACGCGGCTGCCGGGCGGCTACCTCCACGTGGTGGGGGAGCGGGGGCGCACGCTGTCGATCGGCCAGCGCCAGCTGCTGGCGCTGGCCCGCGCGCTGCTGGTCGAGCCAGACATCCTGCTGCTCGACGAGGCGACGTCGAACCTGGACCTCGCGACCGAGGCGCGCGTCGCCCTCGCGATGGGTGTCGCCGCGCGCGGCCGCACGACCCTGCTGATCGCCCACCGCCTGCCGACCGCCGCCCGGGCCCACCGGATCGCGGTGGTCGACCGGGGCCGCGTGGTCGAGGTGGGCCCGCACGCGAAGCTGCTGGCCGCCGGCGGCGCGTACGCGCGCCTGTGGGCGGCGTACGAGCACGGCCAGGCGCCCTCGTCGTCCCCGCTGGTCGGGTAGCCGGAACGGAGTGCGGCCTGGCGTCAGTCACACCAGCGGCTGGGCCAGGATCCACATCGAGGTCATCGTCGAGATCACCAGCAGGACGACCATCGGGTACTGCGCCAGGAGCGCCCGGCGTGCGGTCCTGAACTGGGCGCCCGCGTGCCGGTGCGCGAGGTGGACGGCGACGGCGTGGCCGATCACGACCAGCGTGACCTGCAGGTACCAGACGGCGTCTGGCCGAGCCAGCGCCCAGCTCGGCAGCACCGCCTGCGCCTGGCCGAGGACCAGGCCCGCGGCCAGCGCCGCGTCGTACATCAGCGCGACGGGCACCAGGGTCAGCGCGAAGCCCGTGATGGCCGCCAGGTCGTCCGCCGCCCCACCCGCGAGGGTCAGCATCAGGCGGGCGAACGCCGCGAAGACGCCCAGGATCGCGGCGGTCAGGAGGAGCAGTCCCACGATCGCCGCCGTCAGGCTCCCCATGGGGACGGCGCCGGCGAGCGCCTGCCACGGAGCGGTGCCCAGCAGCCCGGTGAGGGCCAGCGCGCTCAAGAGCAGGACCACGAGCACGACCCGGTCCCAGCCAGGCCGCTGCCGGTCGAGCAGGCCGGCGCCCCATGGCCGCAGCCAGACCTGCTCCAGCCGCCCGTCAGCGCCGCTCGCGGTCTCCACGGGCCCGAGGCGACCGACGACGCCGAACAGCGTGGTGAGGCCCTCGCACCGGCTGAGCCACTCGTCGCGGCCGAAGAGCGCCATGCCGGCCAGCGTCAGCGCCGAGTACGACGCCGCGAGCGGGAGGACGACCTGGGGAGAGCGAAGCGGCGCCGGCACGAGCTCGGCGCCCGCCAGGCCGGCGGCGGCCGCCACGGCCGGCCAGGCACCGAGACGCTCCGGCAGCGCGAACCGGGGGCCGCGCCAGCCGGGCCGCCAGACCAGGTCGTGGACGGCCGCCCACGGGTTCAGCAGCGTCCAGAGGTTGCCCGCCACCGCGAAGCCGGCCACCGCCCAGAGCAAGCCCGCACCGGACAGGCCGGCCGCGACGACGGCCGCCAGCCCGAGCACCGCGCCCAGGGCGCGTCCGGCCCGCGACCGGGCCATCGCCACCAACCATGGCGCCCGGAGCCGCGGGTAACCGGGCGCGCCGGATCCGTGCCGCTCGCCGGCGAACAGCGCGGCCGGGACGAACGAGAGCACCACCACGTTCGCGGCGGCGTAGAGGAACAGCGCCACGGGGACGGGCAGCCCCCGCAGGCTGGCGAGGTGGAGGAGGACGCCTGGCTGGCTCGCCGGCGTGAGAGCGTCGATCAGGTTGGCTCGAAGTCCCCGTGGCGTCCCCGCCCGGAGGCGAAGCGGCGCGCGCCCCCCAGCGCCTCCGGAGAGCGGAGGGATGCCAGGCCGTGGCGCAGCTCGTTCGCCAGCGCCGCCTCCAGGTCGAGGTTCGTCTGCTCCAGGGCCGACAGCCGGTCCTCGCGCATGCAGGTCTGCGGGAAGCCTGCGATCTCGAGCGCCAGGTCCTCCGCCACCCGGCGGGCGGCGCCACTCGGCGTGACGCGGTTGGCCAGGCCCATCGCGAGCGCCTCCTCGGCGGTGACCGGACGGCCGGTCAGGATCAGGTCCAGGGCGCGGCTCAACCCGATGAGCCGGGGCAGGCGGACGGTGCCGCCGTCGATCAGCGGCACTCCCCAGCGCCGGCAGAAGACCCCCAGGACCGCGTCCTCCGCCACCACCCGCAGATCGCACCACAGCGCCAGCTCCAGTCCGCCGGCCACCGCGTGGCCCTCGACGGCCGCCACCACGGGCTTGGTCAGCGCCATCCGGGTGGGTCCCATGGGGCCGTCGCCATCGGGCTGGACGCGGTTGCCGCTGCCGCTGCCGATCGCATTCAGGTCGGCGCCGGAGCAGAACGTGCCGCCCTCGCCCCACAGCACGGCCACCCGCGCCGAATCGTCCGCCTCGAACGCACGGAATGCCTCCGCCAGGGCGTCCGCGGCCGGCCTGTCGACGGCGTTGCGCACCTCCGGCCGGCTCAGCACGACTGTAGTCACCGGACCATCCCGCTCGACCCTGACCGCCATCCGTTCATGATGGCAAACGCGGCTACAGTTGCGAGCAATGAGCAGGATTGCCGCCGCCATCGCGCCCGGTCGTTCACTCGGGCAGGCCGTCGAGCGGGCGCATCTGGCCGAGGAGGCCGGCTACGAGTCCGTCTGGGTGAGCCAGCTTCCCAACGAGCGGGACACCGCGCTCGTCCTGGCCGGCTACGCCGCCGCCACCGAGCGGGTGGGACTGGGCTCGTTCGTCTTCCCGATCTACACCCGCCACCCGACCGCCATGGCCCAGATGGCGGCGACACTGGACGAGCTGGCCGGCGGCCGCTTCCGGCTCGGCATCGGCGTCAGCCACAAGGTCGCGGTGGAGGGCCTGTGGGGCCTGTCCCTGCGGCACCCGGCCGACGCGATGCGGGAGTACCTGGCCATCGTGCGCACCCTGCTGGTGGAGGGGGCGGTCGGGTTCAGCGGCAGCCAGTTCACCGCGCGGTCGGCCTACACCCCGCCACGGCGTCCGGAGCTGCCCATCCTGATCGCCGCGCTCGGCCCGCGGATGCTCGAGCTGGCGGGGGAGCTGGCGGACGGCGTCGCGCTGTGGATGTGCTCGCCGCGCTACATCGAGAGCCACGTCGTGCCGCGCGTGCGGGCCGGCCGCGAACGGGCGGGCAGGAGCCTGGAGGGCTTCGAGATCGTCGCCGCGCTGGACGTCAGCCTGACCAGCGACGTAGAGGGCGCGCGCGGCGTGTATCGCGGCCGCTTCGAGCGCTACGCCGGTCTGCCCTACTACCGCAGCATGCTGGACGCGAGCGGCTTCGCGGACCAGCTCGCCAGGGGCGAGATCACGGACGCGATGCTGCACGAGATGGCCGGGCTGGGCGACGAGGCCGCCGTGCGGGACGCCGTCCAACGCTACCGCGACGCCGGCGCCACGCTGCCGCTGGTCGGCCCGTTCGCGCAGCACGAGGGCGCGGCCGGGTTCGAGGCGACGCTGCGGGCCGCGATCAGCTGAGGTGACGGTGAGCCCGGGCGCCCGCGAGGTCCGCGCCGTGCTGCGCCTGCTGCGCGAGGAGCAGGGGCCGTTCCAGCCCAAGCCGGGCCTGCCCATCCTCGACGAGCTGGTGGCGACCATCCTGTCCCAGCACACGTCGGACCTCAACTCGGAGCGGGCGTTCATCTCGCTGCGGGAGCGGTTCCCGGCGTGGGAGAACGTGCTCGCGGCGCCCACCGGCGCGGTGGCCGGCGCGATCCGCTCGGGGGGCATCGCGGACCAGAAGGCCGCGCGCATCCAGCGCGTGCTCGCAACTGTCCGGGACCGGGAGGGCCGGCTCGACCTGTCCCGCCTGCACGAGCTGGACGACGCGGCGGTCGAGGCGTACCTCACCTCGCTGCCCGGGGTGGGGCCCAAGACCGCCGCCTGCGTGCTGACCTTCTCGATGGGCCGCGCCGCCTTCCCGGTCGACACCCACGTGCATCGGGTCGTGGCCCGGCTGGGCTGGGTGCCGGCGCGGATGACCGCGGAGCGGGCGCACGCGCCGCTGCGTGACCTGGTGCCGGCGGACATCCGCTACGACCTGCACATGGCGCTGATCGCGCACGGTCGCGCGGTCTGCCACGCGCGGCGGCCCGCCTGCGCCACGTGCGTCCTGCGCGACGTCTGCGCGGCGGTACAGTGAGGCAAGCGGTGCTGCACCGGTAAGCAGGTGGCCACAAGTTCTGTCCGGAACCGATCTGGGGCGGCCGCGATCTGTCCGAGTGAGTTGAAGCACGGAGGCACGAAGATCACGGAGACGCACGGAGGGGTCGGCAACATGTTCCGCAGTGAGCGCCCAGAGCGCACAGGCGTGGTCTGGGCAGGGAGCGTCGGGAGCTGCACCGAACCTCCGTGCGTCTTCGTGTCCTCCGTGCCTCCGTGCTTCAACAACTCAGACCAGATCGCACGCCCCCAACCCATTCCGCAACTTCACCAGATCTGCCTAGCTGGCCGCGCGGTGCAGCGCATGCCGTCAGGGCGGGTCGTCGTCGACGACGTGGAGGCCCGCGGGGGCGCTCGCGCCGAGCAGCTCGCTCTCCAGCGGCTGCAGCGCGGCCTTCGCGCTGTGCGCGATGGCCCGGAACAGCGCGGCGCTGGCGCGTG
>DASYBH010000376.1:0-3495 GCA_036500885.1 Candidatus Dormiibacterota bacterium | reverse complement strand
GCCCGCCGCCCCCCGGGCCCGAGCGGCGCCCCCGCCCACCGCGCATCCGCAGCAGACGGTCGTGCCGTCCAGCATGCGGAACGGCCCCGTGTCCCCCACCCCCGGCGGCATGCCGGGTTCCGTGCCACAGGCCCAGCCCAGCAGCCTGGCGCCGACGTTGCCCGAGACGTCGCCCGCGCTGCCGCCCGAGACGTCGCCCGCGCCCATGACCTCGCCCGCCCCGAGGACCTCGGCGGCGACCGGCGGGATCTGTCTGCCGCTGCTCTGCCTCTGAGCGATGCGCAGGCCCGGCCTCAGACCTCGATGACCACCTGGTCTCCCTCCATGGTGACCTCGTACGTCTCGGCGATGTAGGGCCCGGGGATCAGCTCGACCGGGTACGTGCGCACCCGCGTGGTGGCGGGGTCGATGCAGGAGCGGCCGGTGCGGACGTCGAACTCCCAACCGTGCCAGGGGCAGCGCAGGATCTCGCCCCTCCGCACATAGCGGTACTCGCCCGGCTGCCCGGGCAGAGCGAATCCGCTGAGCACGCCCTGGCAGAGCGGGCCGCCCTGGTGGGGGCACGCGTTGCGCAGCGCGAAGAACTCGCCGCCGACGTTGAACACGCCGATCGAGCGGCCCCCCACCGTCACGATCCGCCGGCCGCCGGCCGGGATCTCCGCCGCCGGGCCCACGACGTGCTTCAGGGCGCCGGGCGCTCCGGGAGCCCGTAGAGCGCCAGCGCGTTGCCTGCGTAGACCCGCTCCCTCAGACCGGCGGGCAGCGGGGTCGGGAAGGCGCGGACCGGGTCGTCGTAGTCCCAGTGCGGGTAGTCGGTCGCGAACAGCAGCCGGTCCCTCCCGATCCGTTCGAACACCTGGAGAAGGTGCTCCGGCCGCTCCGGCTCGTCAACGGGCTGCGTCGTCATCCACACGTGCTCACGCAGGTACTCGGAGGGACGCCGCAGCAGCTCCGGCACCTCGTCCCGCAGCTCGTCGTACAGCCGGTCGAGGCGCCAGGCCAGCGCCGGCAGCCACGCCACGCCGCCCTCGATGCAGACGACCCGCAGGCCCGGAAATCGCTCGAAGACGCCCTCCAGCACGAGCGAGACGAGCTGGGCCTGGAACGCCATCGCCATGCCGGTGTGGTCCTCGAGATAGAACGAGGGCCAGCCGGACGATGAGATGGGATGGCCGCCGTAGCCGCCGAAGTGGATGCCCAGCGGCAGGCCGTGCCGCTCGCACGCCTCGTAGATCGGCCAGTAGCGGCGCCGGCCCGCCGGTTCCACGGTCCGCACGAGCATGAGCGCCTGGACGAATCCGGCCGCCCCGGCCGTGCCGCGAACGCGATCGATCTCCGCCGCGCTGAGCGGACCGTCGTCGTAGGGCAGCACGATCGAGGCCCGCAGGCGCGGCTCCAGCTCCAGCCACTCGGCGGCCTGCCAGTCGTTGACGGCCCGGCAGACCGCCGCCCCGAGCTCCGGATCGAGCTGGCTGGAGCCGGCGTGGAGGCAGTTGAGGACCGCGAAGCTCACGCCCAGCGGGTCGAGCAGCTGCTCGCGCAGGAAGCTCAGGCTCGAGCCGGGCGGGCCGCCACCCGGCGGCCACGCGTCGACGCGGGCGGCGCCCGGCGTCGCCTTCGGATACGGGAACCCCTGGGCGAGGCCGTGCCGGGTCCGGGCGCCGAAGCGCTCCAGGTGCCGGCGCCAGCGCTCCGGCAGGTACGGCCGCAGCCGCGCGTCCGACGCGGGATGGTTGTGGACGTCGCAGTCCACCAGGCCGGTCGCGATGAGCGTCGCCATACGTCTCAGTCTCTCAGGCGCGCGTACGTCTGGCGAGCGTTCTCGTCGTAGTCCACCGCCGGCACCGGGCCGTCGCCGCCGGCGTAGAGCAGCATCCGCTCCGAACCGAGGTGCGCCAGCACCTCGACGAACGCCTCCGGCGGGGCGTCGAACGGCCGCACGGTCATCCGCACGCCGCGCCGGAGGGACTCCGACGGCGGCCGGTCCACCCACGGCACCTCGCGCCGCACGCCCTTCCAGTTCTTGTCCAGGCGCCAGGTCAACGCCGGCAGCCAGGTCACGCCGGACCCGACCAGGACCACGCGCAGGTCGGGATGCCGGTCGAGCGCGCCCTCCAGCACCAGGCTCGCGACCTGGGACTGGTATGCCTGACCCTGGCTGGCCAGGTCCTCGACCAGGTGCGACGGCCAGCCGACCGGCGTGATCGCATTGCCGACGTTGCCACCTGGCCGCACCGCCACCGCCAGTCCGTGGCGCGCGCAGGCGTCGTGGACGGGCCAGAGCAGGCGGCGCCCCAGCAGATGCTCGCCGCGCACCGGGAGCAGGACCTGCACGAAGCGGTGGTCGCCGGCCACCCGCTCGATCTCGCTGACGGCCCGCTCGGGGCTCTGCGGGGCGACGGTGATCGAGCCCCGCAGGCGCGGGTCGCGGTCCAGCCACTCGACGCGGACCCAGTCGTTCAGAGCGCCGGCCAGCGCCGCCGCCAGGTCCTCCGCGTGCAGCGCCTCGATCGCCGAGACCGGCCGCACGACCGCCAGCGTGGTGCCCGGCTCGGGCTCAGGCCGGCGAGGAACGCCGGCTGGCGGCTCGTAGCTCGGCTCCAGGCTGCGGAGGCCGCGCTCGGTCACCGAGTCGCGCCAGTACGCGTCGAGATGGTCACGCAGGGCCGACACCGGGGGCGCCGCCACCGACAGGTCGCAGTCGATCATGTTCGGTGATAGGCTGCCCGACACAGGCAGCCGTGAGCAGTGCCGCTCGAACCCTGGTCGCCGTCGCCATCCTGGCAGTCGTGATCGCGGTCACGGTTGCACTCGTCAGCGTCATGGCGTACAGGGCGGCCCAGCGGAGTCACCAATCGCGGCCCTCTGTGAGCTCCTCGACCATCTGCTCGACCCCGCCCCCGACGGCTGGGTCGTACCTGTCACCCAGCGCCCGCCGCGCCGCCAGGATTGCGTGCAGATCGGCCCGGAACACCTCCAGTCCCGCACTGCTCACGTGAGGTCTCTCTCCCCCCTCATCTGCCGGGCGGTCAGGGGGGGCAAGTCGTCTTCCTTATTCCTCCGGCGCTTCGCTGTCAGGGCCCGAACCGTCCTTGTTCTGAGGGCCGCCGGCGAGCTTGACGACCGCCTCCACGAACTGCGCTTCCGGCAGCGCCCCGACGAAGGCGCCTGTCTCGTTCACCACGATCCGGGGCACCCCCTGCACACCGAACCGCTGGGACAGCGCGGGGAACTCGGTCGCCTCGATCGTGCGGGCGCTCACCAGCGGGGAGGCCAGCGCCATCCGGTTCGCCAGGCTCACGGCCTGCGGGCAGTACCTTCAGGTGGGTGTCGCGAAGACCATGATGTCGACAAGCTCCGTCAGCCCGCCGAGCGCCTCCAGGCTGGTCTCCGACAGCCCGTGGCCGCCGGTCGACACCCGTTCGATCGCGTCGACCACCGTGGCAAACTCGTAGCCGGCGGGCAGACCCTGCCAGCCGATCCGCGGCGCCTCGC
>DASYBH010000375.1:0-6881 GCA_036500885.1 Candidatus Dormiibacterota bacterium | reverse complement strand
ACTCCCGCTGCGCTCCGCCCGACGCCACCATCGGCGGCTCTCCCAGCGTTGATCTGGCGAGACTGCAGGACTCGCTTCCGCTACAGGCCGCGCTCCTGCTCCCTCCAGAGACGCTTTCGACGCCCCGCTCAGCCCTCGGGGTCTCCCCCTCCGGCCGGGCCTGGCAATGGGCCGGCTGGTCGGCGAGCGAGCGTCACCAGGAACGGCCACTCGCCGTGCTCCAGGAGCGTCGGCGCCTCGGCCAGGAGCGCCACCTTGCGGTCGAACTCGGCCCCATCCATCAGCCCGGCGACGTCCACCACCGCCCGCCTCGTGGCAGCGATCGTCGCGAGCCAGTGGCCCCACCAGCGCTGGCCGGACGCCGTGCCCCCGCCGAGCGGATACCGCAGCACCGCGGTCGTGACGCCGGTGAAGCCCGCCGCCTCGAGGTCGGCCGCCAGACGGCCCTCCAGCCCGACGGCGCCGAACCGCCTGGCCATCTCCGCGCTGGCCTCCACCAGCTCGGTCGCGACGGGATGGCTGAACCGGGTCGGCTCGTCGGGAACGTTGCAGAGCAGCAGCGCCCCGCCCGGCCTCGTCGCCGCGGCCACCTGGGCCAGGGCTCCAGCCCTGTCCGGGAGGTACAGCAGCACCAGCCACATGACGACGACGTCGTACTCCGACCCCGCGGGCAGCGGCTCGCGAGCGTCGTGGACCGCGAACTCCACGTTCTCGACGGCGCCTCGGTTCGCCACCGCCGTCGCGATGGCCGCCTCGTCGACGTCCATGCCCGTCACCCGCGCCCTCGGGTGGCGCCGCGCCAGCTCGCGCGTGAACTGACCCTCGCCGCACCCGAGGTCCAGCGCGGACCAGTCTCCGCCGGCATCCAGGCCGGCCAGCCGGAGCGCCTCGCCGAACCAGAGAGAGAAGTCCTCCTGGAGGAGGTGGTACTGGCGCTCGAGTCGTGCCCGCTCATCGAGGTTCTGAGCGAACAGGTAGTTCGACTTCGGTCCGAACATCGGGACGGGCGCTGGGTGCTCCTGCATCAGCAGAGACTGTAGGTCACCAGGCGCCGCGACGCGCGAGCGAGCGCGCGGTCAGGCGGCCGGAATCCCCCGCACGAACGACAGCACCGTCTCGTTGAACAGCTGGGGGTGCTCCATGTTCGGGTGGTGGCCCGCGTCGGGGATGACCACCCTGCGGGCGCCGGGCGCCTCCGCCTCCACCTGGCGGGCCACGCTCTGGACCGCCTCGGAGTCCTCGCCGCCCACGATCGCCAGGACCGGCATCCGGAGCTCCGCCAGGCGGCCGGCGGCCGGCGGATCCAGCCACCGCACCTCCGCGTCCACGTCCAGCCGCGCGAACAGGGCCGTCGTCATCAGCCGTGTGCGCTCGCGCGCGCGGGCGTCGACCTGCTCCGGACGCCGCCGCTCGCCGTCGGTCCACAGCTGCAGGGCCAGCTCCACGGCGCTGTCGACGTCGTACCGCTCCAGCGCCTCCTGGATGGCGACGAACTTCGCCGGCCGCTCGCCCTGGCGCTGAAAGCCCGACACCGCGCTGCCGACCAGCACCAGCGCCGCCGTCATCTCCGGATGCGCCAGCGCGAAGTCGATGACCGTCGCGCCGCCGCCCGAGCAGCCCATCAGGACGGCCCGCTCGATGCCGAGCAGCTCGAGCATGGCCCGCAGGTCGTCGGAGTACGAGAACGGCGCCTCCGGCTTGTCCGAGCGGCCGAACCCACGGGCGTCGAAGCGCACGACCCGGTGCTCCCGGGCGAATTCGGCGAACTGGTCGTCCCACTGGGCGCTGTCCAGCAGGTGGCCGTGGAGCATCACGAGGGCCGGGCCGGAGCCGGCCACCTCGTACCAGAGCCGAGCACCGTTCACCCGTGCGAAGTCCTGCCTGGCGGCAGGCGCGTCGATGGTCATTGCGCAAGAGTAGACGAGCGGGAGCCGGCGCCCATGGCGCCGGCCCCCGGCACTGGATGACCCAGCAGGCAGGACCGCACGCGGCAACGTCTCAACCGCACGAGATTCGTACGACCACTTCACGTTTTGCCCCCCATACTGGTTGCAGCAGACAGATAGGAGGTGAGGATGGGGAACGAAAAGGCACTCAGCCGAAGGGTCTTCCTGACCCGTCTTGGCGTGCTCGGAGCGGTGGCCGGAACCAGCGGGCTGCTGCCCAGGCTCAGCTACGCCAGCACCAGCCCGCTCGGGCTGTTGAACGTGGTGGACCTGCTTCGTCCGGTCCTGGACCAGCTGTCGCGCGACACGATGAATGGCCTCGCCGTCTTCGTCGTGCCGGGCCCGGACGCCTACTCGGCCGCCCAGGGAACGCCACGGCCGGAGCCGGGCGCCATGGAGGCCCGCACGCCCGAGTTCCTCATCCGATCGCTCGACAACTTCCTGCCCTTCCCGCAGCAGCTGGCGCGGCCACTGACCGCGGCGCTCCAGACGGGCCTCGCCCCCACCGGGCTGCGCCTGCCCTCGCTGGTGATCAGCCTCACCGGGCTGCAGGTGGGCACGGTGGACCAGGCCCTGTCGATCCTCCTGCAGAACAACCAGGCGGTGCCCCTCTCCCTGGCCGTGGCGCTGGTGCTCAACCTCGCGGCCACCCAGGTCGATCCGGCCGCCGTGAACGGGCCCTTCCTCTCGCCCTTCTCGCGCCTGTCGTTCGAGCAGAAGGCGCAGGCGTTCGCGCTGCTCGAGGGCGGCGACGCCGCGCTCGTCGCGCTGCTCGACGCGCAGCTCCCGCAGCCGCTGCACGATTCCGTGTCGGGCGTGCTCGAGTTCGTCGCCGGCGCCCTCCTCGAATTCTCCGGGTTCGGCTCCTACAGCGAGTTCGGCGTCTTCAACACGACGACGCGGGCCCTGGCGAGCCGGCCCGTGGGCTGGCAGCTGACGAACTACCTGCCGCAGGGGGTCGTCGATGGATGGGACGACTTCCTGGGCTACTACCAGAATCGAAGGAGTGTGACGGGCTGATGCGAGACGTGATCGTGATCGGCGCCGGCGGGGGAGGTCCGGTGATCGCCAAGGAGCTCGCCGCACGCGGGCTGGACGTCCTGCTGCTCGAGGCTGGCCCCGACTTCGTACACCCTCGCCAGCAGTGGACGCACTTCGAGAACGACGCCAACAACGTGCTGAGCGGCTTCTTCCGGTTCGGCCCCTCCGACCGCACCCGGCCGGCCTGGTTCCGGGAGACGCCTCAGAACTCGCTCGTGTGGCAGCTCGCCGGCGTGGGCGGGACGACGCAGCACTACTTCGGCAACTGCCCGCGCGCCATGCCCGGCGTCTTCGCCGGCTACGACAAGGCCGACGCCGGCGCCTACGACGTGAACCACCGGTTCCCCTTCCCGTACTCCGAGCTGGTCCCGTTCTACGAGTGGGTGGAGGCCACGCTGCCGGTCCAGACGGCCGCGATGGGCACGAAGGAGGCGCTCTGGCTCGGCGGCGCCTCGACGCTCGGCGTCCCCGTGCAGACGACCAAGGACACGCTGCAGGCCGGCTACCGGCCGCAGGAGAACGCCATCCTGCAGCCGGGCGGCAACGCCGGCCGCACCACCGACCCGGCCCTGCTGCGCCACCCGCAGGCCACGGGCTGCACCTTCTGCGGCTTCTGCTTCCAGGGGTGCATGGAGCCGATCGCGGCGCCGCGCAATCTCGTCGCCAAGCGCTCGACCGACAACAGCTATGCACCCATGGCCCTGACCGCGAACGCCTGGGCGCAGCACGGCAAGCCCGTGACGCTGCTGCCGGACGCGTTCGCAACCCAGGTGCACACCGAGCAGCAGGGCGGGGAGCTGGTCGCCACCGGTGTCACCTGGCGGCTCACGAAGACCGGCCTGGTCCAGCGGGAGGACGCCCGGATCGTGGTCATGGCCGGGGGCTGCACCGAGAGCCCCCGCCTGTGGCTCAACAGCGGGCTGCCCAACCCCAACGACTGGGTGGGCCGCGGGTACACCGACCACTACTTCGACTGGGTGACCGGCGTGTTCGACCGGGAGACGGGCTCCTCCAAGGGCGCCGCCTCCGCCGCCCGGTGCGACTTCCCGGGCCACGGCGGCCTGGAGCAGGTCGGTCTGGCGCCCGCGCTGCAGGCGTTCGCCATGACCTTCAGCAACAGCGGGATCCAGGGCCAGTACACCAACGGCGGCGGCATGATGGGGAACTGGGACGGCCCCGCCGGACGCCTGGTCGGCCCGGCTCTGAAGGACGCGCTGGACAACGGCATCAACAGGCTGCTGAACGTCCTCGTCCTCACCGACGACGACGTCCAGCCGGAGAACCGTGTCCTGCTCTCGACGCTCCCGGGCGACGAGAACGGCCCGGTGCCCAAGGTGGTGTTCAACCGGAACGTGAAGACGGCGCGCACCATCGCCAACCGGGAGTTCTTGGTGAGGAAGGCGGCGGCGCTCCTGCGTGGCGCCGGCGCCAGAACGGTGCTCCGGATGGACTGGCCGGACCTGGTCCTCCACGTCCAGTCGACGATGCGGATGGGCCAGTCGGAGGCCGACTCCGTGCTCGACGCCAACGCCGAGGCGCGGTGGGTCCGCCGCCTGTTCATCGCCGACAACTCCGCGCTCGCCAACGGCCTCGGAGGCCCGAACCCGACGCTCACCTCTCAAGCGCTGGCGACGCGGACGGCGGAGAAGGTGTTCGTCAAGTACTTCGGCGGCCAGCCATGGGTGGGTCGCGAGACGCCGGTGGTCTCCACGGACCCCAGGATCAGCACGGCACTGGCGGCACGGGGGCGCTAGCGGCGCTGGCCGCCCTGCGCCGCGGCCAGCCTGCGCTGGACCGGTGGGGGCGCTGAGCGGGGTGCGATCCTGGCCGCGACGTTAGGCTCTCGCATATGGGAGACGATCTTCCAATCTGCGTGACCTGTGGCGTGCAGTACGGCGCGCCCCGAACAGACTGCCCGATCTGCGAGGACGAGCGTCAGTACGTCGGGTGGGGCGGACAGCGATGGACGACGCTGGCCGAGCTGCGCGCGGCCGGACACCGGGGGAAGGTCGCGGAGGAGGGTCCGGGGATCGTCGGGGTCGGCGCCGAGCCCGCCACCGCGATCGGCCAGCGTGCGCTGCTGGTCCGCTCGGCCTCCGGCAACGTCCTGTGGGACATGGTGAGCTACCTCGACGACGACCTCGTCGCGCAGGTCCAGGAGCTCGGCGGCGTCGCGGCGATCGCGATCAGCCACCCGCACTTCTACGGATCGATGATCGAGTGGGCGCACACGTTCGGCGCGCCGGTCTACGTCCACTCGGCCGACCGGGAATGGGTGGCGCGGCCCGACGACTCGGTCGTCTTCTGGGACGGCGAGACCAGGGTGATCGGCGACGGGCTCACGCTGATCAACGCCGGGGTGCACTTCGCGGGCGGTCAGGTGCTGCACTGGCGTGACGGCGAGAACGGTCGCGGCGCCCTGCTCTCCGGGGACATCCTGACCGTCGTACCGGACCGCCGGTACGTCAGCTTCATGTACAGCTACCCGAACCTCGTTCCCGAGCGGCCGCGGGTCATCCGCCGTGCGCTGCGCCTCCTGGCGCCGTACGCCTTCGAGCGGGTCTACGGCGCCTGGTGGGGGCGCGTCGTGCATGCGGCCGGCAACGAGGCGGTGCGCCGGTCGGCCGACCGCTACCTGCGGTTCGCGCTCGACGACGGCCGGGAGTAGCCGGCGCCGCCGAGGCGCCGGCGGCCTGGTCGAGGTGAGGCGATGGAATGGCACAGCTCACCCTCCGGAGCGGCGCGGAGGGCTCAGCCCAGCTCGAGCCGGTCGCCGAGCCAGTCTCGGAGCGTGTCGTGCAGCCTCAGGTCCGCGCGCTCCGCGGCGAGCCAGTAGAGCTTGATGCGGCCGCCGCCGGCGAGTCCCAGCAGCAGGCGGCCCGAGAAGATGCCGCGCCGGAGCCGCGCTCGCTCGATCGTCTCCCTGGGCACGAACAGGTTGGTCCGGTGCGCACGTGCGATCCTCTGGGCGTCGACCTCGGACAGCCAGACGGGCTGAGAGCGATCGACGGCCCTGGCCATCGGCAGCGTCTGGAGCACCATCTTCACCACGCCCAGCCGCCGCCGGACGATGCCCCTGGTGCTCACCAGCAGCTCCCCGCGTCCCCAGTTGAACCACCCGGTGCGGCACGTGTACGACACCAGCATCCACGGCAGCGGCGCCGTCGCCGCCGGGCGCGCCGGCCGAGGACCGGCTTCGACAGCCGCCACCCGCACCGGCAGGTCGACGATGCCGAGGCGCTCGCACCGCTCCTGCCAGTCGGTCGCGTCCAGCTCTGCCGCGGCCAGCCTGGCGGCGTCCGCGAAGGGCTCCATGCTGGCACCCTGCCGGCGCATCGTGACCGGGGCGCCCGGCGGCGCCTGGATCATCCAGCCTTCGGCACGCAGGGCGAGGGCCAGCCCCACGGCGAGGACGTCGACCGCCAGCGATCGCGCCTGCTCCGGCGCGACGTCACCCTGGGCGCCGAGCGCCCGCGCCACGTGTTCGCCCAGGCGCTCCGAATCCGCCGCCAGCGCCGGCAGGGAGCCGGCGGTCGCGCCGTCCAGGCACGCCGCGGTCCTTGCGTGGAACCGCTCCCAGGAAGGCGCCAGGACACGTTCGCCGACCTCGCCCCATGCGATGGGCTGAGGCGACGGGGCGCCCTGGCGCACCAGCGATGCGATCAGGTCCGCCTCGATCGCCGGCACGCCGTCCAGCATCGAGATCGCGGGCGGGTCGTAACGGACGTCCGGTCCCGGCGGCAGGCCGGCCAGCGCCTCGACCCGGTCGGCGTCGGGTGGGTGGCTGTCGAATGCGCCGCGCCGCGGCTGGGCCATCCGCTCGTCCACGGCGGCGTCCAGACGGTCGTACACGTGCGGCTGGTCGAGGTACTCGGCGAATCCCTGGACGAGCGG
>DASYBH010000374.1:0-10557 GCA_036500885.1 Candidatus Dormiibacterota bacterium | reverse complement strand
CAGGGGGACCGAGCGCGTCACGCCCCTTATGGTCAGGTCGCCGTCGACCACGAACCCCTCGCCGTCGTGGCGGATCCCCGTGGTCCGGTAGGTCATCTTCGGCTGGTTCTCGATGTCGAAGAAGTCGGCCGAGCGAATGTGGTTGTCGCGCATGTCGTTGTCCGTGTCGATCGAGCTCAGGTCGACGGACAGGGTGGCGCTGGAGTCCAGGGGGTTCTCGGCGGTGACGATCTCCACCTCGAAGCTGGTGAAGCGACCGCGAACCTTGCTGACCATCATGTGCCGGACCAGGAAGCCGATGTGTGAGTGGACCGTGTCGGCCTTCCACTTGCCGGCGACGTAGCCGGGGATTTCGAGCGCGGGGGTTGTCATGGTTCCTCCAAAGATGCGATTTCCGATCGGTGTTCTACTTCCGAACGGTTCGATGGTTATCGTAAGGAACGGGCAACCTCGAACGACACATTCCACTCCGACGATTCTGTCAATTCTTGGACAGCACCGGGTAACATCCAGGGAACCATGGATACCACAGGTGCCCAACCCCTGCCGCGTCCGCCGCAGACCTGCCGTGTTCGCGAGGTGCTGGCGCGGGTGGGGGACAAGTGGTCGATGTACGTCATCGACCAGCTTGGGGACGGCACCATGCGGTTCACCGAGCTGCGGCGCAGCATTCCCGACGTCAGCCAGCGGATGCTGACCGTCACCCTGCGCGGCCTGGAGCGCGACGGCATCGTGACCCGCACCATGCACCCCGTGATCCCGCCCCGCGTGGACTACGCGCTCACCCCGATGGGCCGGACGCTCCTGGACGCGATCGGGTCGCTGATGACGTGGGCCGACAGCCACCTCGCCGACATCGACGCCGCCCGCGCCGCGTACGACAGCCGCGTCCGGCGCCAGGCGCAGGTGGACGCGTCGCGCGAGGAGCCCGCCGCGGCGCTCTGAGCCCGCCTCTTCTGGAAAAGCCCGGCGCGGATCGCCCATGATCGTGAGCGATGTCCAACGAGGCCCTGCTCGAGGCGTTCCGCCACAACACCTGGGCGACCAGGCAGCTCCTGGCGTTCTGCCGGGACCTCTCGGAGGAGCAGCTCACCACTCCGGTCACCGGCACCTACGGGGGTATCGTCGCCACCTTCAACCACATCGTCCAGACGGACGGGGGCTATCTGCGACGGCTGGCCGGCAGCGCACCCGCCTCGCAGGACGGCGACGAGAGCGCCGATCTCGACGAGCTCGACGCCCGGGTCGAGGAGACGGGGAAGGCGTGGGAGCGGTTCCTGTCCGAGCCGGTCGACGCGGAACGGGTGATCGTCGTTGCCCAGGGGGCCAGCGAGGTCCGCGCCGGCGTCTTCATCGCCCAGGCGCTGCATCACGGCAACGCCCACCGGGAGCAGATCTGCGCCATCCTGACCGCCGCCGGCATCGAACCTCCGGATGTCCAGGCCTGGGGATACGCGGTGGCAACCGGCCGGTTGTGGGAACGAAACGCCGCCGGCTGAGACCGCGGATCGCGAGCTGCCCGGTCAGTACGCGCCGGCGACGAGCTCCGCCAGGTGCTTCACCGCGATGTCGCCCCGGCCGCGCGCTCGCAGGCCGGCCTCCAGCTGCATCTGGCACCCGGGGTTGGCGGTGACCACCACCTCGGCGCCGGTCGCGAGCAGGTCCTCCATCTTCTCGTCCAGGATCCGCCGCGACATCTCGGGCTGCACCGCGTTGTAGATCCCCGCCGAGCCGCAGCAGATGTCCGGGTGGGCCATCTCCACCAGCTCGACGCCCGGCAGCTCCCTGATCAGCCGCCGCGGCTGGCTGCGGATGCGCTGGGCGTGGACCAGGTGGCAGGCGTCCTGGTAGGTGACCCGGACCCGCTGCTCGCGCGCCGGCTCCGGCAGCCCGATCTCGACCAGCAGCTCCGTGAGGTCGCGCACGCGCGGGCCCAGGTTCGCGTACGAGTCCTTGAGATGGGCGCCGCAGCCGGCCGAGTTGACGACGAGGTAGTCGAACGCCTGCATCCCGAACGCACGCTGGTTGTGGTCGCGCAGCTTGCCGGCGCCGGCCAGGTCGCCGTTGTGGGCGAACAGCGCGCCGCAGCACCGCTGGTCGGGCGGGAACCAGACCTCGCAGCCGGCGAGCCGCAGCAGCCGCACGGACGCCTCGTGGGCGGCGGGGTAGAAGATCGGCATCACGCAGCCGACCAGGAACGCGACGCGGTGCCGGCGCTCGCCGATCGCGGGCGCCACGTCGCCGGCGGGCACCCGGTAGGGGCGGGTCAGCCGGGGCAGGGTCCGCGACTGGGGCACGATCCCGGTGAGGCGGAGGCGCTGTGCCAGGCGCGTGGCGGCGCCGGCCGCGCGCAGCCGGCCAGGGTGCCCCAGCAGCCGGCGCAGCGCCTGGCGAACGATGAAGCTCCGCGCGTTCGGCCGGCGCAGGCGCTCGACCTCGGCCCGGCCGTGCTCGATGATGCGGCCGTAGGGCACGCCGGACGGGCACACGGCCTCGCACGTGCGGCAGCCCAGGCACAGGTCGATGTGCTCGGCGAGCTCCTCGGTGAAGGGCAGGCCTCCGCGCTTCCACTCCGTCATCAGGGTGATCCGGCCCCGCGGCGACTCGGTCTCGAGCCCGGTGATCCGGAATGTCGGGCAGGCGTTCAGGCACAGGCCGCAGTGGACGCAGGTCGAGAGGTCGTCGTCGTCCGGCGCGTCCGGGCCCTGGAACGTGGCGGGATCGCGGATGTCCAGCTGCATCAGACGACGTACCTCCCGGGTGAGAGCGCACGCCCGGGGTCGAAGGCGTCGCGCAGCCGCCGCATCCAGTCCGCCGTGGCCGGGGGGGCGCCCCAGGCGCCGACCTGGCGCTTGAGCTCGACGGGCGCCGCGAGCAGCACCAGCGCGCCGCCCGCCTGCTCGGCCGCCGCCCGCATCTCCAGCAGCGGGCCGGCCTCGATGTCGCCGGTCCAGTGCGCCGTGCCGACGCCCGGCGACGCCCACCACGCGGCCGCCTCCGGCAGTCTCTCGACCAGCTCGCGCAGCCGTGCGGGCGGCGCCGAGATGCGCGCCCACGTCGCCCCGGAGCGGCTCGCGTGCTCCTCCCAGACCTCGGGCGCCGCGTCGGCCCAGCCCAGCGCCCTCGTCATGCGGTCCACGCCGGCCGCCGTGCCGGCCAGGCGGGCCAGGAGGCGGCCATCGCCGGTCAGCTCCAGGGCGATCGGGGGCTGCGGCAGCGCCAGGGCGCGGGCCGCCTCGGCCCACGGGTCGTCCGGCCGCGCCTCCAGCGTGCGTTCGTGGAGTGGCCGGGGGAAGACCTTGAACGAGGCCGCGACGATCACGCCGAGCGAGCCCAACGCGCCCTGGTGCAGCTTGTTGAGGTCGTAGCCGCTGACGTTCTTGACCACGCGGCCGCCGCTGCTGGCCAGGCGGCCGTCGGGCAGGGCGACGCGCAGGCCGATCACGAAGTCGCGCGGCGAGCCGTACCGGAGTCGCAGCGGCCCGGAGAGGCCGGACGCGAGCACGCCGCCGACGGTGTGTCCCGGCGATCCGGGCGGATCGATCGGCAGGAACTGGCCGACCTGCGCCAGGCGGGCGTTCAGCGCCTCGACGGTGATGCCGGCCTCGACGCTGATGGTCAGGTCGGCCTGGCTCTCCTCCAGCACGCGGTCCAGTGCCCGCGTCTCCAGCGCGACGTCGAAGCGCTCGAGCGGATCGCCCATCCCCAGCGCCCGGCCGCCGCCGACGGGCACGACGCTCTCGCCGGCCTCAGCGGCCGCCCGCAGGGCTTCGGCCAGCTCGCCGGCGGTGCTGGGCCGCTCGACGCGCGCCGGCTCCAGGCCGTCTACCACCACCTGGCTTCGCCGCAGAAGCCGGCGCGGGCGACCAGCCTGGGCTCCCGCTCCGGGTCAGGGAAGATCTTGCCGGGGTTGAAAAGGCCGGCCGGGTCGAGGACGTGCTTCACCCGGAGCATCGCCTCCAGGTCATCCGGGCCGTAGATCCATGGCATGAACGCGTTCTTCTCGATGCCGATGCCGTGCTCGCCGCTGAGCGTGCCGCCCAGCTCGACCACCGCGAACAGCATCTCCTCGCCGGCCTTCCCCACCCGCTCCAGCACCCCCTTCTCGCGGAGGTCGAACAGGATGTTGGGGTGCAGGTTGCCGTCGCCCGCGTGGAAGACGTTGGCGACGGGCAGTCGATAGTGCTCGCCGATCTCGGCGACGCGGCGCAGGACGTCGGGCAGGCGGGTGCGGGGCACCACGCCGTCGTGCAGGTAGTAGTTGGGCTTGATCCTGCCGAGCGCGCCGATCGCGCCCTTGCGGCCGGCCCAGATCAGCTCGCGCTCGGCCGCGTCGGCGGCGGTGCGCAGGTTGGTCGCCTCGTTGGCGCGCAGGATGCCCTCGATCGCCGCGGACAGCTCGTCGCAGCTCTCGCGCAGGCCGTCGACGTCGACCAGGAGCACCGCCCCCGCGTCGACCGGATAGCCGGCCCGGTAGTGGGCCTCGACCGCGCCGATCGTGACCTGGTCCATCATCTCCAGCGCCGCCGGGACGATGCCGCGCCCGATGACCGCGGAGACGGCGTGGCTCGCGGTCTCGATCGTCGGGAAGGCGGCCATCAGCGTCACGACGGACTCGGGCAGGGGCAGCAGCCGCACCTTGACCCGGGTGATCGTGCCCAGGGTGCCCTCGGAGCCCACCATGAGGCCGAGCAGGTCCAGGCCGACGCGATCGGGCCCGTCGCCGCCCAGCCAGGCGGCGGTGCCGTCGGCGAACACGACCTCGAGGCCGACCACGTGGTTGGTCGTGACGCCGTAGTAGAGGCAGTGCGGGCCGCCCGAGTTCTCGGCGGCGTTGCCGCCTATCGTGCAGGCCTTCTGCGAGGAGGGATCGGGGGCGTAGAAGAGCCCGTGCCGGCCGACCGCCTGCTGCAGGTCGGAGTTGACGACCCCGGGCTCGACCAGGGCCGTCCGGGCGGCGGGGTCGATGTCCAGGATGCGGCGCATCCGGCTGAGCTGGAGGGCGATGCCGCCGCGCAGCGTGATGGCTCCGCCCGAGAGGCCGGTGCCGGCGCCCCTGGGTACAACCGGGATGCCGTGGCGGGCGGCCAGCTTCACCACCTGGACGACCTCGTCGTGGTCCTGGGGCAGGACGATCGCGTCGGGGAGGGCTCCGGTGATGGAGGCGTCGCGCTCGAAGATGCGGAGGTCGTTGGGCACGTGGACGACGTGGCGGTCGCCGACGATGCGCTGGAGGTCGCTCAGGACGGTGCGAGGCAGTGTCACGGCGCCCCGTGCGCCTCCGGTGCCGCGGCGGGCAGGCGCTCGAAGACCTCGAAGCGCCGGGCGTGGGCGTCGGGCAGGCCGGGCGCCTCGGCCGGCTGCTGCCCGGGCATCAGCTGGCGCAGCCACGCCTGGCACTCGTCGTCGCCCGGCCGGGCGTCCTCGCGCTCGAACACTGCCTCGTGGATGCGGGCGCGCGGAGACAGCTGGATCGTGAACCAGACGCCGAGGCCGTCGTCGGTGACGAGATGATGGCGCTCGTCGATCCGGCGGTTCACCGGCAGCTTCAGCGGCGCTGCCGCCGCCGTGGCTCGCAGCCGCGAGGCCTCGGAGGCGAGATCCATCCGAGCCGGATCATACTCCCGCCGTGGCCGTGCCAACCCGACTCGGCCGACCTATCGAACTATAGATTGTTCTGATGCATATCGACGGGTCGATCGAGCGAGTCATATAGTAGATCTTGAGATGGACGCGATCATCTACTGCCGGACCGACGACGCCGACTCGGAGGTGATGCGCGACTACCTCCGGGGGCTGAGCATCGGCTGCCGAGTGCGTCACATCGACAACGGTGACCCTGGCGCCCGGCGCGCCTGGGAGGACCTCGACGGCGAGGTCACGCCGCTGTTGGTGCTGGACGAGCACCGGATCGTCCGGGGCCTCGACCGGACGCGCATCAACCAGCTCATCGGCTGGATCGGCTGCTGACGAGCTGAGGCGATCACCCCGGGGCGCGGCGGCCTCAGGGTGACACCGCCCGGCGTGCGTCCGTGGCCGGCGGGCCCGGCTACGTCCCCCGCGCGTCCCCAATTCGCTGGGCCGGTTCGGTGCAGCCCCCAGACTAGACTCCTTCCGTGGACTCCCGCGCTCGTGTCGAAGCCGCCCTGGTGGGGGGCGAGGTTGACCGGCCGCCCGCCGGGGCCTGGGGCCACCGCTACCGTGACGAGTGGTCGCCCGAGAAGCTGGCCGGCGTCACGGTGGAACGGGCCAGGCGCTTCGGCTGGGACTTCGTCAAGTTCCAACCTCGCGCCACCTTCTTCGCGGAGGCGTTCGGCGCCCGCTACCGGCCGGCGGGGCACAGCCTGCGCGCCCCGGTGATCGACGAGCCGCCCGTGAAGGGCCTCGACGACTGGCCGGGCCGGCAGCTGGTCGACCGGGCCGTCCTGGACCAGCAGGTGGAGGCGCTCGGCATGGTCGTCAGGGCGCTTGGCGACCGGGTGCCGGTGCTGCAGACGGTCTTCTCCCCGCTGTCGGTCGCGTCCTACCTGGTGGGAAGGGAGAACCGGAAGATGGTGCGCGCGATGCGGGCGAACCCGGAGGTGGTCCTGCCGGCGCTGGGCCGGATCGGCGACGCGCTGATCGATTTCTCCCGCGCCTCGGTGGAGGCGGGCGCCGCCGGCGTGTTCTACGCGATCTCCGGCTTCGCCACCCCGAACTCCATGCCGGCCGCGGTCTACGAGGAGCTGGCGCTGCCGCTCGACCTGCGGGTCCTGGAGTCGCTGCCGGCGGAGGCGTGGTGCAACGTGGTCCACCTCTGCGGTTCGCACGTGAGCGTGGGCGTGGCCCGGCGGCTGCCCGTGCAGGTCGTCAGCTACTCGATCCACAACCAGGGCAATCCGCCGCTGGGCGAGGCGCGACTGGTCAGCGGAAAGGCGGTCATGGGCGGGCTGGACCAGCGCAGGGTCCTGGTGGGCGGCCCGCCGGAGGCCATCACCGCACAGGTGGGCGCGGCGATGGCCGCCACGGACGGCGGCCGCGGCCTGCTGCTGGCGCCGGGCTGCTCGGTCCCGCCGCAGGCGCCCGACCGGAACCTGCACGCCATGATGGAGGCCGCCGTCGCATGAGCTCATCCCCCTCTTCGTCCGCCGGCGTGCTGCACCTCGCCGAGATCGTGCTCTGGGTGCGAGACATGGAGCGGTCGCTGGCTTTCTACCGCGACCTGTTCGGCCTGCCGGTGATCTCGCCGCCCGAGCTGCCGAACCGCTTCCTGCGCGCCGGTCCCGGCGAGGGCCCGGTGCCGGAGATGATCGTGCTGGTGCCGCACCCGGACCCGTCGGGCGCGTTCCCCTCCGCCAGGCCGCTGCGCCCGCTGCACCACATGGCGTTCAACGTGGCCGCGGACCGGTACGACGAGCTGGAGCGCCGCTGCCGGGAGGCGGGCCTGGAGGTGCGGGCCGGCATCCACCCGGTGCTGCCCGGCGTGCGAACGTTCTACGTCGACGACCCGGACGGGAACGAGGTTGAAGTGATCGGTCCGGCCTGACGAAGACGCTCGGCGATTGTGGTCGGGACTGCTTCGCACGGCCTGTGGGCCGTCGGATGTCTGCGTTGTCCGACCCTGCGAATCACTTCCTTCAGGCAGTCGAGTACGGAACGAATGACGATCCAGTCGTGCAGAGGATCCACCCCCAGAGAGGCAACACCGTGGTTGTGGTCGATCCATTGAGGCAGTTCGGCGAGCCCGTCGTTCGCAGTGTGCCAACCACCGTGATCGCCGAGTTGTTCGATGCCGGTGACAGTGTGGAGTCGATCGCCGAGCTCTACGAGCTCGAACGAGACGATGTCGAGGCGGCGCTCCGATATGAGCGCGAACGCATCAAGGCGCAGAACCCAACAGCAGCCTAATTGTAATTAATTAAATTAGCCAACAACCAGCACCGCGAAATCGTCGGTGAGCTGCGCCGACTGATCGTCACGCACCCCCTGCACGAGCCTTTCTACATCCGACTCATGCAGGCGCTTCATCGGTCCGGCCGCCGCGGTGAGGCCCTCACCGTCTACCATCAACTCCGCCGAATCCTCGATCAAGACCTCGGACTCGCGCCTTCTCTCGAAGCCGAGCACGTGCAGAAGGAGATCCTCATCAGCGACTGACCGCCGCGGAGCCTCTGTCGACTTCGTCGAACAGCGACGCCGCCCGCTCGGCCGTGCGGAGGGCAAAGCGAACGGTGCTGAACAGCCCCAGGCCCACGATGCCGGCGCCGAGGACCACCACCAGCCACCACACACCGTGCTCCGCGCTCGTGTACGCCGCCCCGCCACGGGCCAGCGACGAGCCCACGATCGTGCCGGAGACCGCGACGCCCAGCGTGGTACCGGTCTGCCTGCCCGCGGAAACCAGCGAGCTGGCCACTCCGGCCATCGAGCGGGGCATGCCGGAGACCGCCGTGTTCGTGATCGGCGGATTCACGGTACTAAGGAACAGGCCGAACAGCACGTAGATCGCGATCACGGCCGGCAGTGGAGTGGTGGGGGTGAGCCAGAGCGACGCCAGGCCGCCCAGGGTCAGTGCGGTCCCCGCGATGACCAGCGGCAGTCGAGGACCGCGGCTGCCGACCATCCTGCCGGTGAAGGGCGACAGCACCAGGACCAGCGCCCCGACCGGGAGCACCGACAGGCCGGCGGCCAGCGCCGACATGCCGCGCACGTCCTGCAGGTACAGGGTGGTCACGAACAGATAGGAGCTGAATCCGATCAGGGCGAACAGCGCCATCGCCAGCGCGGAGCTGAACGACACGCTGCGGAACAGGCGCAGCTCGAGGAGCGGGTCGGCCCGGCGCGGCTCGTAGCCGAGGATGCCCACCGCGCTGAGCGCCGTGAGGGCCAGCAGACCGAGAATGACCGATGAAGTCCAGCCCAGCCACTGTGACTCGATGATCGCGTAGACGAGGCTGCCCAGCAGGAGGATCACCAGAAGCTGGCCGACCGGGTCGAACCGGCGTGCCCGAGCAGCGCGGGACTCGGGCACGAACAGTCCCGTGAGCACGATCGCGGCAATCACGATCGGCACGTTGACCCAGAAGACCGCGTGCCAGCCAAAGCCGTCGACCAGGGCGCCGCCCAGGATCGGACCCAGCGCCAGCGCCAGCCCGGTCATCGAGCCGAACACGCCGATGGCCCTGGCCCGCTCGGCGGGATCGCGGAACGCGGTCACGATGATCGCCAGCGCCACCGGGTTGAGCATCGTGGCGCCGATGGCCTGCAGCGCGCGGGCCGCGATCAGCAGACCGATGCTCGACGCAAGGCCGCACAGCAGCGAGCCGAGCCCGAACACGGCGAGGCCGATCTGAAAGACCCGCCGGCGGCCGAACCGATCGGAGATGGAACCAGCCAGCAGCAGCAAGCTGGCCAGCACCAGGGTGTATGCGTCGACCGTCCACTGCAGATCGGACTCGGAGGCGTGGAGATCACGATGAATCCCCGGCAGCGCGACGTTGACGATGGATATGTCCATGACCACGACGATCACGCTGACGCAGCAGATCGCGAGCACCAGCAGGCGGCGGCGTCGGCCGAGCTCGGTGTCCGTGCTCGGGGGCGTTGGAGAAGCCATGACACGATGCTAGGATTTAGAGCGTGCTCGAAGTCAAGCCAGCTCACCCGGCACCAGACGCGGTTGGCGACGACCCGGTGGCCGGCGTGAGCATCGCGGAGGCCGCCCGCCGCACCGGGGTCAGCGTGCACACGCTGCGCTACTACGAACGCGCGGGCCTGGTCGTCACTAAGGTCGACCGGACCTCGGGCGGACGCAGGCGCTACCGCCAGCTAGACCTCGACTGGATCGTCGTCTGCACCAGGCTGCGGGCCACCGGCATGCCGATCAGAACCATGCGACGCTACGCAGAGCTCGTGTCCGCAGGACCCGGCAACGAGCAGGAACGCCTCGCTCTGATGGAGGCGCATCGGGTCGAGGTGACGGCCAAGCTGGCCGAGCTGCAGGAAAACCTCAAGGTCATCGACCACAAGATCGACGTGTACCGGGGCCGCCTGGCCGCCGGCGAGGCCGACCAGCTGTGGGCGCCCGACCGCCAGGCCGCTACCCGCTGAACCAGGATCCGCGCGTTACGTCAAGAGCAGGCCGCTCGCCACGACGCCGGACCACGACCATCCCGGCCACCATGCCGGCAAAGGTCAACCGGACGTTGCCGGCCAGGGGTGGCCAGAAGCGGACCGGGTCCTCGATGAACCGCTTCGACAGGTAGGACAACCCCAGCGACACTGCCAGGATGCCCAGGCACGCCGGCAGGATCAGAGCGCCGCCCGACACCGCACCGGCCCAGACGAATGGCAGGAGGACGATGAGTGGCCAGTGCCACAAGTACAGCGAGTAGCTGATATCGCCCAGCAGTTGGACGGGTGCCGACGAGGACAGCGCGGTGTGCCACTGCGGGCGTGGATCGGCGCCCGCCGCGATGACCAGACCGGTGCCGCCTGTCGGGATCAACGCGATGGCGCCGGGAAACGCGGTCTGCAGGGTGAACGTCAGCGGGGAGGTCACGATCATGGCGAAGCCGA
>DASYBH010000373.1:0-10316 GCA_036500885.1 Candidatus Dormiibacterota bacterium | reverse complement strand
CCCGACGAGCACCTGGTCAGCGGCGAGGCGCTGATCCGCAACCTGGAGCTGGGCCTGGCGCGCGCCCGGCGTCTCGGCCGGCCGCTCCTCGTCGGCTACCTGCCCGACCAGTTCGGCCACACCGCCCAGATGCCGCAGGTGCTGCGCCTTCTCGGCATCGAGCGGGCGGTGGTGTGGCGCGGTGTGCCGGCCGCGGTCACCACGCCGCTCTTCACGTGGGAGGCGCTCGACGGCAGCGCGGTGACCACGGCGCACCTGGCCGGCGGCTACGGCCGGGCGGTCGACCTGCCGCTGGCGGCAGGCCGGCTGGCGGCGCGGCTCGACGAGCTGGTCGGCGACCTGCGCCAGCACGACGCGGACGGCCCGTGGCTGCTGATGAGCGGCGACGACCACACCCCGGTGCCGCTCGGAGCCGCCGCCGCCCTGCGGATGCTCGAGGGGCCCCGGCCCGCCTGCTCGAGCGACCTCGAGGAGTACTTCGCGGCACGGCCCGCCACCGGCGACCGGTGGCGCGGCGAGCTGCACTCGGTCGCCACGGCGAACGTGCTCAAGGGCACCCTGTCGGCGCGCTTCCCGCTCAAGCTGCGCCACGCGGCGCTGGAGCGGCGGCTCGAGCGCTACGTGGAGCCCGTGTTCGCCCTCTCCGACCTGCCGTGGCCGGGGCGCGAGCTGGCCTACTGCTGGCGCCAGGTGATCCTGAACAGCGCCCACGACAGCATCTGCGGCTGCTCGATCGACCAGGTCCACGAACAGGCCACCGAGCGCCTGGCGCGGGCCGAGGCGCTGGTCGACCACCTGTGGGCGCGGCTGGGCACGGGCGCCGGCCTCTTCAACCCCAGCCTCTTCGAGCGCGACGGCGTGCCTCCGCTGGCGGTGGCCGAGGTCCACCCTCCGCCCGAGCGGCAGGCCGAGGCGCTGGACCTGGTGCTGGAGGAGTGGCCGGACAGCGGCGACGAGTACACGTTCGACCCGCCGCCCGGCGCCGTTCCGGTGCGCCGGCCGCTCCCGAGCCCGCGCCTCCGGCGGCGCGGCGACGAGCCGTTCACCCGCCTGACCGTGGAGCTGGACAACCGGACTCCCGACCACCGCCTCCGTCTGGTGGTGCCCGCCGACACGTCGGGCGGCGCCTGGGCGGGCGTCGCGTTCGGGGCTGTCCACCGCCCGTACCGGAGGCCGGGCGCCGAGCCCGGCCTGGAGTTCGACCTGCCGACCGACCCGGCCCGGCTGTGGGTCGACGCCGGCGGCGTGGCGGTGCTGATGGCCGGGCCATTCGAGTACGAGCTGCTGGAGGACGGCATCGCGGTCACGCTGCTGCGCTCGGTCGGCTGGCTCTCCAGGGACCACCTGCGCAACCGGCCCGTCGCGGCCGGCCCGCGCCTCGCCACGCCGGCCGCCCAGATGCTGGGCAGGCACTGCTTCGAGCTGGGCATCTACCACCACGCCGGAGCCTGGGACCGGGCGCTCGTGCCACGCTGGGCCGAGGTGTTCGCCCACCCGCTGGCGCCGGCGCCGGCCACGGGCCTGCGACCGGTGTCCGGGATTCCGGACCCGGCGGTCCTGCTGAGCGCCCTGCGGCGTCACGAGGGGCGCCGTCAGCTGCGGACGTACCGTTGCGAAGCACCGTGGCGAATCGAGGAGCGCTGGCTGGACTGAGCGGGCGGGACGCGCTGGTGCTCACGCTGGACGTGGGCACGTCGTCCGTGCGGACGCTGCTCTTCGACGCCGGTGGCCGCGCGGTGCCCGGTTCCGAGACGAAGCTGGAGTACCAGCCCCACATCGACTCCGACGGCGCCGCCGAGGTCGATCCCGGCAGGCTCGAGCGGCTCGTGCACCGTGCGATCGGGAGCACGCTGGCCCAGGCCGGACGGGTGGAGGTCGCGGCGGTCGGGGTGTCGACGTTCTGGCACGGCATGATCGGCCTCGACGACCGCGACCGCCCGGCGACGCCGCTCGTCCTGTGGTCCGACACGCGCAGCTGGCGGCAGGCGGAGCGACTGCGCGGCCGGCTCGACGCGGAGGCCGTCCGCCGCCGCACCGGCTGCCCCATCCATCCGAGCTACTGGCCGGCCAAGCTCGCCTGGCTGCGCGAGCGCTCGCCGGAGGACTGGAGGCGCACGGCGCGCTGGGTCAGCTTCGGCGACCTGCTGTTCCTCAGGCTCTTCGGCGAGCTGGCGACCAGCGCGTCGATGGCGTCGGGCACCGGCCTGCGGCGTCTGACCGGCGGCTGGGACGGGGAGCTGCTGGAGGTGCTCGACGTGGGGGAGCGGCAGCTGCCAGAAGAGGCCGGGGAGCTGCGCGGCCTGCGCCCCGGCCCCCGCCGTCGCTGGCCGCAGCTGGCGAACGCGGTGTGGCTGTGCGCGGCCGGCGACGGCGCGCTGGCCAACCTGGGCAGCGGCTGCGTCGATCCCACGCAGCGTGCGCTCACGATCGGCACGTCCGGAGCGCTGCGGACGATCACCGGCGAGCTGCCGGAGCGGCTCGCCCCCGGCCTGTGGTGCTATCTCCTGGGGCCCGGACGGTTCGTCGTCGGCGGCTCGCTCAGCAACGGCGGCAACCTGTACGCCTGGCTGCTGCGCACGCTGCGTGTGGAGGACGGCCTGGAGGGGCGACTGCGGCGGATGCGGCCGGCGGCCGGTGGGCTCACGTTCCTCCCCCTCCTGGCCGGGGAGCGCAGCCTCGGCTTCGCGCCGCGCGCCACCGGGGCGATCGCCGGCCTCACCCAGGCCACGACGGCGGACGACATCGTGCACGCCGGCCTGGAGGCCGTGGCGCTAACCTTCGCAGGCGTAGACCAGGCGCTCGACGAAACGGTGCCGGGGGCGCGGCGTCTCGTGGCCAGCGGGGCGGGCCTGCTCAGCTCGCCCGCCTGGGTGCAGATGATGGCCGACGCGATCGGGAAGCCCGTGGCGGTGTCGAGGTCGGCGATGGAGGCCTCCAGCGTGGGCGCGGCGGCGCTGGCGCTGCAACGATTGGGCATTCGGCGGAGAACGACCACGGGCGCGGGTCGTAACGTTGAACCGAGGGTGGAGGTGCGAGAGCGGTACTCGCAGGCGCGCCGCCGACAAGAGTGGCTGTACACGACGTTGATCCAAGGGAGTTCATGACCATGGCAACCGCAACCGGAGGGCTGACGGCCAGGGACACTGAGTTCCTGCGCGAGCTCGGCCAGCAGCTTCGGGTCGACTCGGTCCGCTGCAGCACAGCGGCTGGCTCCGGCCACCCGACATCGTCGATGTCGGCCGCGGACCTCATCGCAGTGCTGCTCGCACGTCACCTGGTGTACGACTGGGAGCACCCCCGCGAGCCTGCCAACGACCATCTGATCTACTCGAAGGGCCACGCGTCCCCGCTCTGCTATGCGATGTTCAAGGCGGCGGGTGCGATCAGCGACGAGGAGCTGATGACGTACCGCAGGTTCGGCTCGCGCCTGCAGGGCCATCCCACGCCGGCCATCCCGTGGGTCGACGTGGCCACGGGCTCGCTGGGCCAGGGCCTTCCGATCGCGGTGGGTGTCGGGCTGGCCGGACGGTACCTCGATCGCCTCCCGTACCACGTCTGGGCGCTCTGCGGCGACTCGGAGATGGCCGAGGGGTCCATCTGGGAGGCCATCGACAAGGCCTCCTTCTACCGGCTGGCGAACGTGACCGCGATCATCGACGTCAACCGGCTCGGGCAGCGGGGCGAGACGGAGTACGGCTGGGACGTCGAGGTCTACCGGCGGCGGGCGGAGGCGTTCGGCGCCCACGCCATCGTCATCGACGGCCACGACATCGAGCAGATCGACGCCGCGCTCAGCGAGGCGCGGCAGGCCACGGACCGGCCGACCGTCATCGTGGCCAGGACCGTGAAGGGCAAGGGGTTCTCGGAGATCGAGAACCGCGACGGCTGGCACGGGAAGGCGCTCCCGCCCGACATGGCGGAGCGCGCCATCGCCGAGCTGGGCGGCCTGCGTCACATCGTCGTCGAGACGCGCAGGCCCGAGCCGGCGCAGCCGCACCGTCCCGCCGGCGGCCAGGTCACGCTGCCCACCTACGGCAGGGGCGACAGGGTCGCGACCCGCAAGGCGTACGGGGACGCGCTGCTGGCGCTCGGCGCCCGGCCCGACGTGATCGCGATGGACGGCGAGGTCAGCAACTCCACCCACTCCGACGAGTTCGCCAGGGCCCACCCCGACCGCTTCTTCGAGATCTTCATCGCCGAGCAGATGCTGATCGCGGCCGCGGTCGGCACCGGCGTGCGCGGCTACGTCGCCTTCGCCTCCACGTTCGCTGCCTTCCTCAGCCGCGCCTACGACTTCATCCGCATGGCGGGCATCTCGGAGGTGAGCATCCGGCTGGCCGGCTCCCACGCGGGCGTCGAGATCGGCCAGGACGGGCCCTCGCAGATGGCGCTGGAGGATCTCGCCGCCATGCGAGCGGTGCATGGCTCGACCGTCCTGTACCCGAGTGACGCGGCCTCGGCCGTCAAGCTGACCGCGACGATGGCGGACACCAGCGGGATCAGCTTCCTGCGCACCACGCGCGGGGCGTACCCGGTGCTGTACGGGCCCGAGGAGGAGTTCCCGATCGGCGGCAGCAAGGTGCTGCGCTCGTCGCCAGCCGACCGCATCGCGCTGATCGGCGCCGGGGTGACGCTTCACAACTGCCTCGCCGCGGCGGAGGAGCTGGCCGGCGGCGGCATCGCCGCGCGCGTCATCGACCTCTACAGCGTCAAGCCGGTCGACGTCGCGACGCTGCGCGAGGCCAGCGCGGTCACCGGCGGCCGCCTGCTGGTCGCCGAGGACCACTACCCCGAGGGCGGCCTGGGCGCCGCCGTGCTGGAGGCGCTGGCGCTGGAGGCGAGCCCGCCGCGGGTCGCCCACTGCGCCGTGCGCGGGCTGCCCACGTCCGGGACGCCCCAGGAGCTGATGGAGGCGGCGGGCATCTCGGCGAGCCGGATCGCGGCCGCCGCGCGCGACCTGCTGCAGGATGGGGGTGCGCGATGACCAGTCCGATCCAGGAGCTGCGCGCTCAGGGCCAGAGCCTGTGGCTGGACAACATCCGGCGCCAGCTCGTCACGTCCGGGGAGCTCGCCCGGCTGCGTGACGAGGGCATCAGCGGGGTGACGTCGAACCCGACCATCTTCGAGAAGGCGGTCAGCGGCTCGACCGACTACGACGAGGCGCTGGTCGGGCTGGTCGGCGCCGGGCGGGCTCCCGACGAGATCCTCTGGGAGCTGATGCTGGACGACATCCGCGCCGCGGCCGACGTGTTCCGGCCGGTCTACGACCAGACCGGCGGCGCCGACGGCTTCGTCAGCATCGAGGTCTCACCCCGGCTGGCGCTCGACACCCAGGGCACGATCGAGATGGCTCGCGACCTCTTCACGCGCGCGGCGCGGCCCAACGTGATGGTCAAGATCCCGGGCACCCGCGAGGGCCTGCCGGCCATTCGCACGATGATCGGCGAGGGCGTGAACATCAACGTCACCCTGATCTTCTCGACGGAGCGCTACGACGAGGTGGTCGAGGCGTTCCTGAGCGGCCTGGAGGACCTCCGGCGGGCCGGCGGCGACCTGCGCAAGGTCGCCAGCGTCGCCAGCTTCTTCGTCAGCCGGGTCGACACGAAGGTGGACAAGCTGCTGGAGGCGAAGATCGCCGAGGCGGTCGCTCCGGCCGAGAAGGAGCGCCTGCGCGGCCTGCTCGGGAAGGCGGGGATCGCCAACTCGAAGATGGCGTACGAGCACTGGAAGCAGCTCCATGGCGGCAGCCGCTGGGAGCTGTTGAAGGCGGACGGCGCCCGGCCGCAGCGCTGCCTGTGGGCCAGCACCTCGACCAAGGACCCGCGCTACCCGGACACCATGTACGTCGAGGAGCTGATCGGGCCCGAGACGGTCGACACGGTGCCGCCCGCCACGCTGGCCGCCTTTCGCGAGCACGGCGAGGTGCGCCGCAGCCTGGACGAGGACCTGCCCGGCGCCCGGCGCGCCCTCCGCGAGCTGGCCGAGGTGGGCATCGACCTGCGCGTCGTCACCGCGGAGCTCGAGCGGGACGGCGTCGAGCTGTTCGTGAAGTCCTTCGACACCCTGCTCGAGGCGATCGAGAAGGAGGCCGCGAACATCCGCGCCGGGAAGGGACCGCGCCAGTGGCACTCGCTGGGCACGCTCCAGCCGGTCGTCGACGAGGCGGTCGCCACGCTGCAGCGGGCCGACGCCCCCAGAAAGGTGTGGTCGCGTGACGCGTCGTTCTGGGTGCCCGGCACCGAGCCCGAGAAGTGGATGGGCTGGCTCAGCATGCCGGAGAAGATGCTGGAGCAGGCCGACCGGCTGGAGGCCCGCGCCCAGGAGGCCCTGGAGTACTCCGACGTGGTGCTGCTCGGGATGGGCGGCTCCAGCCTGTGCCCTGACGTCTTCCGGAGCACGTTCGGGAAGATCGAGGGCCATCCCCGGCTGCACGTCCTGGACACGACGGACCCGGAGACGATCCTGGGCGTCCGCGAGGCCATCGACCTGGGTCGCACGCTGTTCATCGCGGCGAGCAAGTCGGGCGGGACCACCGAGACGCTCTCGCACCTGGCCTACTTCTGGGAGGAGGTCCGGCAGACCGGAACGGCCAAGCCGGAGCGCCAGTTCGCGGCGATCACCGACCCGGGGAGCGGCCTGGAGCGCCTGGCGGTGGAGCGCGACTTCCGCTGGATCTTCCTGAACCCGACCGACATCGGCGGCCGCTACTCCGCGCTCTCCTACTTCGGGCTGGTGCCCGGCGCCCTGATGGGTCTGAACGTGCGCGAGCTGCTGGAGCGCGCGAACGAGATGGCGGCCTCCTGCGATGCCGCCGTGCCGGTGGAGAAGAACCCCGGCCTGTGGCTGGGCGCGGTGCTCGGCGCCCTGGGCAACCGGAGCCGCAACAAGGTCACGCTGATCACGTCGCCGCAGGTCGCCACGCTCGGCTACTGGCTGGAGCAGCTGCTGGCCGAGAGCACCGGCAAGCAGGGTCGAGGGCTGGTGCCCGTCGAGGGCGAGCCGCTGGGCCGGCCCGAGGCGTATGGCCAGGACCGCCTCTTCGTGCAGATCCGCGTCAACGGCGACGAGGAGGACCCGAGGGTCCGGGCGCTGGCCGAGGCGGGGCAGCCGATCGTCACCCTGACGCTGCGGGACCGGCTGGATCTCGGTGGCGAGTTCCTGCGCTGGGAGCTCGCGACCGCCGTGGCCGGGTCGCTGCTCGGCATCAACCCGTTCGACCAGCCGAACGTGCAGGAGAGCAAGGACAACACCAGGCGGGTGCTGGCCGAGTTCAGCGCGAAGGGCAGGCTGCCCGAGGCGCACGCGGTGCCGGCGTCGGAGGCCGGCGCGGCGGTCACGGACCTGCTGCGCAAGGCCCGCGACGGCAGCTACCTCGCATCGATGGCCTACACCACCCGCACCGAGACGTCGGAGGGGGCGCTGAACCGGGTGCGGGCGCACGTGCGCGACGCGACACGGCTGGCGACCACCGCCGGCTACGGCCCGCGGTTCCTGCACTCGACCGGCCAGCTGCACAAGGGCGGCCCGCCGGTCGGGCTGTTCCTGCAGGTGGTGCAGCGCGACCGGCGCGACGTGGAGGTGCCCGGCGAGCCGTACACCTTCTCGATCCTGAAGCAGGCTCAGTCGCTGGGCGATCTCGAGTCGCTGCAGTCGCGCAACTATCCGGTGCTGCGGGTCGACCTCGGAGACGACCCCGAGGCCGGCTGGCGCTCCCTGGCGGACTCGGTCGAGCAGGCGGTGCGGTAGCAGATGCAGATCGGGATGATCGGCCTCGGCAGGATGGGCGGCAACATGGTCACGCGCCTGCTGCAGCACGGACACCAGGTGGTGGCGTTCGACAGGTCCGCCGAGGCCGTGGCCAGGGCGGAGCACGAGGGCGCCGCCGGCGCCGGCTCGCTGGAGGAGCTGGTCGAGAAGCTGACCGAGAGCCCTCGCGCCATCTGGGTGATGGTCCCCGCGGGGGAGCCGACGAGCCAGACGATCAAGCGGCTGTCCGAGGTCTGCCGGGCGGGCGACATCGTCATCGACGGCGGCAACACCAACTGGCAGGACGCGCTGAAGGACGCAGAGGTGCTGCGCGCGGCCGGCCTGCGCTACCTGGACGCCGGCACCTCCGGCGGCATCTGGGGACTCCAGTACGGCTACTGCCTGATGATCGGCGGTCCCACGGATGCGTACGAACGGTGCGAGCCGATCTTCCGTGCGCTGGCGCCCGAGGACTGAGGCCTGGTGCACACCGGGCCCGAGGGCTCCGGCCACTTCGTGAAGATGGTCCACAACGGGATCGAGTACGCGCTGATGCAGGCCTATGCCGAGGGCTTCCAGATCATGAAGAGCGCGAGCAGGTACCCCGGCATGGACATGCACGCGATCGCCGACGCGTGGCGCTCGGGCAGCGTGGTGCGCTCCTGGCTGCTGGACCTCATCGCCGACGGCCTCGCCAAGGACCCGCAGCTGTCCGACATCCGGGGCTTTGTCGAGGACACGGGTGAGGGCCGCTGGACGGTGGCGGCCGCGATCGACGAGGCCGTGCCGGCCCCGACGATCACCCTGGCCCTGTACGAGCGCTTCCGCAGCCGGCTGGAGGACACGTTCGCCGACAAGATGCTGGCGATGATGCGAAATCAGTTCGGAGGCCACGCCGTGAAGACGACGCGACCGTGACGGCCAACACCACTCCGAGGCGGGTGCGGACCGCGCCGAACCCGCTGGCCGAGGACCTCAACGAGTTCCGCGCGGCGGCCCCGGCGCTGATGGTCATCTTCGGCGCCACGGGCGACCTGTCCGGCCGCAAGCTCCTTCCCGCGCTGTACAACCTGAGCCGCAACCGCCTGCTGCCGGCCGGGTTCGCGCTGGTGGGCGCCGCGCTCGACGACATCCCGGAGGTACAGTTCCGCAACCTGGCCGCGCAGCACATCAGGGAGCATTCGCGGACCCAGCCCGTCGACGAGCCGACGCTGCAGGCGTTCATCGACGAGCTGTACTACCTCCCGATCGACTTCGGGCAGCCGGAGGGCTTCCAGCGCCTGGCGGAGAAGCTGGCCGAGCTGGACGCCGCTCGCCACACCGGCGGCAACGTCGTGTTCTACTGCGCCACGCCCCCGTCGACCTACCACGTGCTCAGCGAGCAGCTCCGGCAGGCCGGCCTGAACCACGGCAACGGGTATCGCCGCATCATCGTCGAGAAGCCCTTCGGCAGAGACCTGCGCTCGGCGCAGGACCTGAGCAAGGTGCTGCGGCGGGCCTTTCCTGAGGACTCGCTGTTCCGCATCGACCACTACCTGGGCAAGGAGACCGTCCAGAACATCCTGGCGTTCCGGTTCGCCAACTCGATCTTCGAACCGGTCTGGAACTCCCAGCACGTCGACCACGTGCAGATCACCGTGTCGGAACCGCTCGGGGTGGAGCAGCGCGGCGACTACTACGACCGGGTGGGCGCTCTGCGCGACATCGTCCAGAACCACGCGCTCCAGCTCCTGACGCTCGTGGCGATGGAGCCGCCGGTGGCCCTGGAGGCGGGCGCGGTGCGCGACGAGAAGGTCAAGGTGCTGCGCGCGATCCGCCCGCTCTCGCCGGACGAGGTGGGCATCCAGACCGTGCGTGCCCAGTACACCGAGGGCTGGGTGATGGGGGAGAAGGTGCCCGCCTACCGCCAGGAGCCGAAGGTTGCGCCCGACTCCCAGACCGAGACCTACGCGGCGCTGAGGTGCATGATCGACAACTGGCGCTGGGCCGGTACGCCCTTCTACATCCGCACGGGCAAGCGACTGCCCAAGCAGGTGACCGAGATCCGGGTCCAGTTCAAGAGACCGCCGCACCTCACGTTCGGCCGAACGGCGACGCGGGACCTGGAGCCCAACGCGATCACGCTGCGCATCCAGCCGGAGGAGGGCATCTCGCTGCGTTTCGGGGCCAAGGTCCCGACCGCGGGCCTGACCATCCGCAGCGTCAACATGGACTTCCTGTACGCCTCGTCGTTCCTGATCGACGCGCCCGACGCGTACGAGCGCCTGCTGGTCGACTGCATGCTGGGTGACCCGACGCTGTTCACCCGCTCGGACGAGGTGGAGGCGGCGTGGGAGCTGATCGACTGCATAGAGGAGGTCTGGCAGCAGGGCGAGCCGCCGCTGGAGACGTACGCCGCCGGCACGTGGGGCCCCGAGGGCGCCGACCGCCTGATCGAGAAGGACGGACGGAAGTGGCACCGGCCGTAGATGAGTGAATCCGAATGACGTGCAGTGCCCTGGCGAAAGGGGGCGCGTTCTGGCCGCTCCCCCCTTGCGGGGGAGGTGGCCGCCCCAGCGGCCGGAGGGGGG
>DASYBH010000372.1:0-2294 GCA_036500885.1 Candidatus Dormiibacterota bacterium | reverse complement strand
AGTTGAAGCACGGAGCCACGAAGAGCACGGAGACGCACGGAGGGGTCGGCAACATGCTCCGCGGTGGGCGCCCAGAGCGCACAGGCGTGGTCTGGGCTGTGAGCGTCGGGAGCCGCACCGTACCCTCCGTGCGTCTTCGTGTCCTCCGTGCCTCCGTGCTTCAACAACTCAGACCAGATCGCACGCCCCAACCCATTCCGGACAGAACTACACGAGATCGGCCCAGGGCTCCAATTCGGTGGCCGGCAGCGCGGAGAATGGGGTTGAGATGCAGAGTCCCCTTTCCGATGTCCGCGTGCTGGAGGTCGGCAACTACATGGCCGGCCCCTTCTGCGGCATGCAGCTGGCCGACCTGGGCGCCGAGGTCATCAAGATCGAGCAGCCCGACGGGGGCGACCAGGTCCGCCTGGCCGCCCCCTTCCTGGACGGGGAGAGCTCGCCCTTCGTGCGCCTCAACCGCAACAAGCGCTCGCTGGTGCTGGACCTCAAGGCCGCCGCGGGCAAGGATGTCTTCCGCAGGCTCGTGCGCACCGCCGATGTGGTGGTCGAGAACCTCCGCCCCGGCACGATGGGCGACCTCGAGCTGGACTACGCCCGGCTGGCGGTGCTGAACCCGAGGCTGGTCTACGTGGCCGCCTCGGGCTGGGGTCAGGACGGACCGCTGAGCCCACTGGCGGGACTGGACATCATGGCCCAGGCCCGCAGCGGTCTGATGAGCATCACCGGTATGCCGGGGGGCGATCCGGTCAAGGTCGGCGTCCCGGTGTGCGACCTCGTGTGCGCGCTGTACGGCACGCTGGCGGCCGTGGCCGCGCTCCGTGTGCGCGAGCAGACGGGCCGCGGGCAGCACATCGATGTCAGCCTGTTCGAGGCCGGAGTCTCCCTCGGCGTGTGGGAGGCCGGCAAGTACTTCGCCACCGGCGAGATCCCCCGGCCGCTGGGCTCGGCGCACCAGATCAACGCGCCGTACCAGGCGGTCCGCAGCGCGGACGGCTGGTTCACGATCGGGGCCACCTCGACGCGCAACTGGGCGGCGTTCTGCGGCGCGATGGGCCTGGACCGGCTGCCGGACGATCCGCGCTACGCGGATACGAACAGCCGGCATGCCCACCGCGAGGAGCTGATCGCCGAGATCGAGGACGTGACCATGACGCGACCGACGGCGCACTGGATCGCGCTCCTCGAGGAGGCGGGAGTGCCCTGCGCGCCGATCCAGGACTACGGTCAGGTCTTCAACGACCACCACCTGCTGGCACGCGAGTTCTTCTGGGAGGCGCCGCACCCGACGCTCGGCAGCGTCCGCCAGCTCGGCTCGCCGATGCGGTTCTCGGAGACTCCGACGCGCCGCGACAAGGCGGGACCGCGCTTCGGCGAGGACTCGGAGGCGGTGGTGCGCGACCTCGGCTACGGCCCCGAGGAGGTGGCTGCGCTGGTGGCCTCCGGCGTGATCAAGACACCGGCGCAGGAGCCGCGGAGGGTGGTGGCATGAGGCAGGAGGAGCGCGGGGTCATCGAGGTGGCCAGCCATCCCGGCGACGGCGAGGACGAGCTGATCGCTCGGCGGCAGGGGAGCGTCCAGTGGGTGGTCTTCAACCGGCCGGCGGCCCGCAACGCGATGACGTGGCACATGTACGACCGCCTCGTCGAGGTCTGCGAGGAGGTCAACCGTGACCGTTCGGTGCGGGCGATGGTGCTGACGGGCGCCGGCGGCCGGGCGTTCGTGGCCGGCACCGACATCTCGCAGTTCCGCTCGTTCACCACCGAGCGGCACGCGCTCGACTACGAGGCGCGGGGCAACCACGTGATGCGCACGCTGGAGACCGTCAGGGTGCCCACCATCGCCGCGATCGCCGGCCCGTGCACGGGCGGCGGCGCCGGCATGGCGGCGGCCTGCGACCTTCGCCTGGTGTCTCCGTCGGCGCGCTACGGCTTCCCGATCGCGCGGACGCTGGGCAACTGCCTCTCGATGCAGAACTATGTGCGGCTGTTCTCGCTGCTGGGGCCAGCTCGTGCCAAGGACATACTTCTGACCGCCCGCCTGATGGGGGCGGAGGAGATGGTGGCGAGCGGCCTGGCCCGCGAGATGGCACCCGACGAGGAGTCGCTGCTCCCCCGCGCCCAGGCGCTGGCGGACGAGCTGGCGACGCACGCGCCGCTGACGATGGCGGCGTCGAAGGAGGCGATGCGGCGGATTCGCGAGCGGCTGATGCCGGAGGGCGCTGACTCCGACCTGATCCTGAGCTGCTACATGTCGTGGGACTTCAAGGAAGGGGTGGAGGCGTTCCTGGCCAAGCG
>DASYBH010000371.1:0-6215 GCA_036500885.1 Candidatus Dormiibacterota bacterium | reverse complement strand
GGTTCCGGAAGGGGGGGCCTGCCACCCCTCGCCTCGTTGACGACCGTCTTCGAAACGGAACGGCTGTGCCTGCGGCTGCCGGGGAGGTCGGAGGCCGCCGCGATAGCGGACTTCTATACGGTCAATCGCCGGCACCTGCAGCCCTGGTCGCCGACGTTCCACTCGGGGCTGTTCAGCGAGTTGTTCTGGGCCAACGAGAACGAGCGGCGGCTGGCCGATTTCCGGGCCGGCCGCGAGGTCCGCGGCTTCGTCTACCTGCGCGAGGGCACGGGCCGCCTGGTCGGGAACCTGTCGCTCGTTCACATCGTCAGGGGGGTGCTCCAGGCGTGTACCCTCGGCTACGCGCTGGCCGCGGACGCGCAGGGTCACGGCTACATGCTGGAGGCGGTGCGAGGGGCCGTCGCCTACGCGTTCGGTCCGCTCGGGCTGCATCGGGTGGCCGCCGACTACATGCCGCGGAACCGCCGCAGCGCCGCAGTGCTCCGCCGTGCGGGCTTCGTCATCGAGGGATATGCGCGCGACTACCTGCTGATCAACGGCCGCTGGGAGGACCACGTCTTGACCGCCATCACCAACCGGGCGTGGGGGCCCGCATGAGCTCCGAGGCGCCACCCGAACCCCTGCTGCGGCTCCGGCCGCTGGGGCTGGGCGAGATCCTGGACGACGTCTTCCGCGTCTACCGCCGGCATTTCTGGCTGCTCGCGGGCATCGCGCTGGTGCTGGCGCTGCCCACCCTCCTGCTCCAGGTGGCGAGCGGATCGGCGACCCAGTTCGGCTTCATCGCGACCATCCTCGGCAGCCTCGGCAACCCGCGGGCGCTCGCCGGGAGCCAGCCGCCGCCGCCGCCCAACCCGTTCCTGCTGGGGATCACCTACCTCGTCCTGCTGGCGACGATCCCGTTCACGCTGGGCGCCATCACGAAGGCCGCGATCGACGTCGTGCAGGGCCGGCCGGCCGGCATCTGGCGGGCGATCGCCGCCGTCGCCAGGCGGTACTGGGTCCTGCTGGCGCTGGTCGCGCTGTTCGCGCTCATGACCCCCATGTTCCTGTGCCTTCCGATCGGCATCTGGCTGGCCGTGCGCTGGATGGCGGCGATCCCCGTCATGCTGGCGGAGGGGGTGGGCCCGATCCGCGCGCTGGACCGGAGCTGGACCCTGACGCACGGCAACTGGTGGCGCATCTTCGGGATCCTGCTGGTGATGTACCTCCTGCAGTCCGTGGTGGCGGGCGCGCTGGCCGTGTTCGCGTTCCCGATCGCGGTGGTCATCCCGTTCGTGCCCGCCGTGGTGCGGGGCGCGATCATCCTGACGGTGGAGACCGTGGCGGGCGCGGCCGTCCAGCCGGTCATCTACCTCACCATCGTGCTGCTGTACTTCGACCTCCGGATCCGGCGTGAGGACTTCGACCTGGACCAGCTCGCGCGGCAGGCGGTGGGGCCCGCGACATGAGCCGGAGGTGGGGCTGGGTCGCCGCGGCGGGCGTGACAGTGGCCCTCGCGGCCGGCCTGGTGTCGGCCGGCGCCACCGGCGCCCGGGCGGCGGATGCGGGCGCGTACGCGGACTCGGTCGACCGCGCCCTGCAGATCCTGCGGGACGCGCGCGCCGACGATAGCGACGCGGCACGGCGGGCGGCCGACATCCTGGAGGCGGGCACCGGTGGGAGCCAGCCGGAGATCCTGCTCGATCTGCGCCAGGACCCGCCAGACGTCGCGGACGCCAGGGACCGCCTGTCCGCGCTCTCCCGGGCGGCGCGCTCGCGGGCCTTCGCACCGGATCCGGGCAGGGCGCGGACCGCCGTCCGCGACATACTCGCGCAGCCGCGCTACGCGGATCTGCGGCAGGGCCCATCGCTCGGCGACCGCATCCGCGACGCCCTGCTGCAGGTCCTGGTCTGGGTGCTGGAGCGGATCGGCGGTGTGGTCGCGAGCGGGTTGGGCTGGCTGCTGGCCGCCGCTTCCACCCTGGCTCTGGCGCTGGCGGGCGCACTCGTCGTCCGCTCCGTGCGATGGCGCCGCCGGCGCGAGGCCCGCGCCGGCGTCCGCGTCGCCGCGGGGCAGGCGCCGCCCGACAGGTTCGCGGAGGCGGACCGGCTGGCCACGGCCGGCGACCTGGGTGGCGCGGTCCGCGCGCTGGCCGGAGCGGTCGCCGTCGCGCTCGGCGGCGACAGCGCCTGGGAGGCGAGCCCGCTGACCGTTCGCGAGATCTTCTCGGTCGGACCACATCCGGCCGCGCTGCGGCCGCTGCTGCTGGCCTTCGAGGAGGCGGTGTACGGCGACCGGCCGCCCGACGCGGAGGCGTACGGACGCGCCGCCGCGGCGGCGGCGCGGCACCGGCCTCAGCGGAGCGCGGCCGCGTGAGGCTGAGCGGCCGCACCATCGGCATCGGGGCGCTGGTGCTCGGCATCGCGGTGGCGTTCGCCCTGCGCGGCGCACCCAGCGGGGACTCGCCGGAGCACCGCACGGACAGCGACGCGGCCAACGGGGCGTCGGCGCTGCCTCGGCTGGCGGAGGCGCTCGGCCACCCCACCACGACGATGGCGGACGGCTTCCAGCCCGACCTGGGCATGGGGGTGGTCTTCGTGCTCTCGCCGGCGGCCGGCTTCACCCCCGACGACTCGAGGCGGGCGGCCGACTACGTGTCGGGCGGAGGCGTGCTGGTGTACGCGGCCGAGCAGGGTGATCCCCAGCTGGACCTCGCGCTGAAGGTCCGGCGCCAGCGCCGGATCGTCAGTGGGGATGCGACCGGGGTGGATCCGCTGCTGGCCGGCGTCTCGCACGTGGTCGGGGGCGTCACTGCCCAGCCGCTCGCGCCCGACGCGGGTCAGGTCGTCATGCTCCGCAGCACCGGCGGCGAGCCGCTGGGGCTGGAGCAGTTCGTGGGCAGCGGCCGGCTCGTGCTGCTCGCCGACCCGCTTCCTCTGTGCAACGGCCATCTGGAGCAGGCGGACAACTGGCGCCTCGCGGCCGACCTCGTCTCGCTGGCGCCGGCCGGTGGCCGGGTCGCCTTCGACGAGTACCATCACGGGCCGGCCGGCGCGACCTCGCCGCTGACCGCCTGGCTGTCCACCTCCTGGGGCGCGGCCACGGCGTGGGTGGTGGTGGTCGGGTTCGTGGGGCTCCTGCTTCGCGGCCGCGCCTTCGGGCCGCGGCTGCAGCTGCCCGGTGGCGGCCACCGCTCCACCGCGGAGCACGTCTCCGCCGTCGGCGGGCTGCTGGAGCGATCGCGAGCCGCCACCGCAACGGGCGAGCTGCTCCTGGCGGCCGCCAGACGGGCGCTGGCGGCTCGCCATGGCCTGGCCGCCGGCTCGGGCCCCGGCCTCCGGGGCGCCCTGCGGATGCGGGCGCCGGCCGATGCGGACGAGCTGGACGCCGCGGAGGCAGAGCTGGAGCGGGCCGCGGGCGCCGATGCGGCGCTGCTGGGCGCCGCCCGGCGCCTGCATCACCTCGCGTATCCTGACCGCCGGGATCCACCGACGCAGCGCAGCGATGCCCTGGGGGGCGCGTACGCGGTGGATAGGGGCGGCCGCGACGAGAGATGAAGCAATGAAAGGGTCGGAGTTCCTCGCCTGCTTTCGGTCGGAGGTGGGCAAGGCGATCGTCGGCCAGGACGAGGCGGTGCGGCTGTGCGCGCTCGCCGTGATCGTCCGCGGTCACGTGCTGCTGGAGGGGGTGCCCGGCGTCGGCAAGACGCTGCTGGCGAAGGCGATCGCCCACCTGCTCTCGCTGCGGTACGGTCGCGTCCAGTTCACCCCCGACCTGATGCCGGCGGACATCGTCGGCACCTCCGTCTACGATCTGCAGACCCGCACGTTCAGCGTGCGCCAGGGCCCCGTGTTCACCAACGTGCTGCTCGCGGACGAGATCAACAGGGCCCCGGCCAAGGTGCAGGCCGCCCTCCTCGAGGCGATGGAGGAGAGAGGCGTCTCGCTGGAGGGCCGCCAGCTCCCCCTGCCGGAGCCGTTCATGGTGCTGGCGACGCAGAACCCGGTCGAGTACGAGGGCACCTACCCGCTGCCGGAGGCGCAGCAGGACCGCTTCCTGTTCAAGGTGCTGCTGGGCTACCCCGAAGCCGAGCACGAGATGGAGATCCTGGCGCGCTGGAACGCGGGCGTCGAGCTGCGCGACCCGGAGCGGGCCGGGGTCCGGCCGGTGCTGGATCGCGCCGCCCTGGACGCCGTCACGGAGCGCGCGGGCCGGGTTCACGTGGAGGAGTCGGTGCGCCGCTACATCGTCGAGCTGGCGGCGGCCTCCCGGCGGGCGCCCGAGCTGGCGCTGGGCGCGTCGCCCCGGGCCCAGGTGCTGCTGCTGCAGGCCGCCAAGGCGGCGGCCGCGCTGGAGGACCGCGACTTCGTCACCCCCGACGACGTCAAGTCGCTGCTCCCGGCCACGTTCCGCCACCGCCTGATCCTCCGGCCGGAGGCGGAGGTGGCGGGGCAGACCGCCGATTCGGTGCTGGCCGAGCTGGCGGCCCAGGTGACGCCGCCACGCTGACGGGTGCGGCGGGCCGTCGCGCCGTGCCGGCCGGCGGCGCGGCGGCGCTGTTCACGCTGGTGCCGCGCTGGCGGCTCCTGCTGGCCCTGGCCGGCGGCGCGGCCCTGGTCGGGCTCACCGTGACCACGCCGCTGCTCTGGGCGGTGGTCGCGGCGTACCACGGCGCGCTGGCGTGGGCGATCGTCAGGGACGCTCGCCGGCTGCCGCCGCCGGGCCGCTTCCTCGCCTCCCGCCAGCTTCCGCGCCCGCTCTCACTCGGCGCGGAGCAGGAGGTCCTGGTCGGCCTCTCCTGCCGGGAGGCGGCCGGGCTTCGCTGTGCGGTCGCGGACCACGTGCCGCCAGGCCTGCACGCGCAGGTCCGTTCGGTCGAGGGCGCCTTCGACGCGGGCGGGCAGCTGGTCGCCGTGTACGGGGTGCGGCCGGTGCGCCGCGGCGCGTACGAGCTCCCGGCGCTGGACGTGCGGGTATGGCGCCAGGACGGCTGGTGGCTGCGCCAGTTCCGCCTGCGGCTGGTCGACGAGGCGCCGGTCTATCCCGACATGCTCGCGATCCGTCGCTGGCAGCTCACGCTTCGGCGCGGCGTTCGGGCGCTGCCCGGCCAGCGCCGCGCCCGGCCGCCGGGCGCCGCCACCGCCCATGGCGGGCTGCGCGACTACCTCCCGGGCGACGACGTGCGGCGCATCCACTGGAAGGCGACGGCGCGCCGCGACCACCCGGTCACGGTCGAGCTCGAGGCCGAGCGCGGCCAGCAGGTCGTGCTCGCCATCGACTGCGGCCGGCTGATGACGGCGCCGGCCGGGCACCTGACCAAGCTCGATCACGCGGTCAACGCCGCGCTGCTGCTGGCCTGGGTCGCACAGTCCAACGGCGACCGTGTCGGACTGCTGACGTTCGACGAGCGCGTGCGGGCGTTCCTGGCGCCGCGGCGGGGCGTACGCCAGGTCAGCCGGGTCGGCGAGGTGCTCCACCGGGTGGAGGCGGTCTACGCCGAGCCCGAGTACGGGGAGGCGTTCGCCCATGTTGCCCACCAGGTCCGCGGCCGCGCCCTGGTGGTCGTGCTGACGGACGTCCTCGACCCGGCCGCGTCGGCCGACCTCGTCGCCCACGGCCTGCGGCTCGGAGCGCGCCACCGGCTGCTGGTGGTGGCCATGACCGATCCCGCCGTCGTCGCGGCCCTGCGCCAGCCGGTGGCGCGCTCGCGCGACGCGTACCGCTGGGCGGCGGCGGAGGAGCTGGCGGGCGCCCGCCGGCGCGCGTTCGAGACGCTGCAGCGGGGCGGCGTCGAGTGCCTGGACGTGGAGGCCGGCCGCCTCAGCCCGTCGCTGGTGGAGCGCTACCTCGAGCTGAAGGAGCGCGGGCTGCTCTGATCCTGGGAAGAGGCACTCGGACACTTGGGCAAGCCCTGAGCAGGTGGCCACGAGTTGTGTCCGGAATGCTGGGGCGCCCGCGATCTGTCCGAGTGAGTTGAAGCACGGAGCCACGAAGAGCACGGAGACGCACGGAGGGGTCGGCAACATGTTCCGCAGCGAGCGCACAGGCGTGGTCTGGGCAGGGAGCGTCGGGAGCCGCACCGTGCCCTCCGTGCGTCTTCGTGTCCCCCGTGCCTCCGTGCTTCGACCTGCTCAGACCAGATCGCACGGCCCCAACCCATTCCGGACAGAACTTCACGAGATCTGCTTAGCACGCCTTTGCCGGACGAAAGCGAGGAGGCGTTCGATGCAGCAGC
>DASYBH010000370.1:0-4688 GCA_036500885.1 Candidatus Dormiibacterota bacterium | reverse complement strand
TCCTGGCCCGCAAATGCGACTTTCCGACCTTGCCGCGGAGGTGCCGGGCGCGATCGTGTCCGGCCCCGAGTACAACGTCGGGCGGGTGGTGCTCGACTCGCGGCACGCCGGTCCCGGTGATCTCTTCGTTGCGGTGCCCGGCAGCCATGCCGACGGCCACGACTTCGCCGCCGCGGCCGCCGCGGCCGGCGCCGCCATCGCGGTCGAGCGCGACGTGGCGCTGCCGGACGGTTCCGCCTGGCTCCGGCTGCCCGCTGCGCGCCCCGGGCTCGCCGAGCTGGCGGCGGCCATGCAGGGCCGGCCGGCCAGGCGCTTGCTCGTGGTCGGGGTGACCGGGACCGAGGGCAAGACGACCACCACCCACATGACCGCGCACGTCCTGGAGCGGGCGGGGCTGGCCTCCGGCTACCTCAGCACCGTCGCCCACAGCGTCGCCGGCGTCTACCGGCCCAACGACTCGGGCATGAGCACGATGCAGGCCCCACAGGTCCAGGAGCAGCTGGCCCGGATGCTCGCAGGGGGGGCCAGGGCGGCGGTGATCGAGGCGACGTCGCACGCGCTGGACCAGGACCGCGTCGGCGCGTGCGAGTTCGACGTGGCCGCCTACACGAACGTGTCCAGCGACCACCTCGACTACCACGGGACGGCAGAGGCGTACCGGCGGGCGAAGCTCCGCCTGATCGACCTCTGCGCGGCCTCGTTCGGCAAGCGGGTGCAGAAGACCGCCGTCCTGAACCGGGACGACGCGTCGTTCGAGATGCTGGCGGCGCGCCCGATCGCCCGCCGCCTCACCTATGGCATCGACTCCGACGCCGACGTCAGGGCGACCGACCTGGCCCCGGCCGACAGCGCCGGCACGACGTTCCAGCTCCGCGCCGGCGGGCGCTCGGCGCCCGTCCACCTGCACCTGCCCGGCCGGTACAACGTCGCCAATGCGCTGTGCGCCGGCGCCTCGTGCCTGGCGCTGGGTCTGACCCTGGACCAGGTGGCGGCCGGCCTGTCCGACTTCGCGGGCGTTCGCGGCCGGCTGGAGAGCGTGGACCTGGGCCAGGCCTTCCGCCTGTATGTCGACTTCGCGGACTCGCCGTTCTCCCTGAACCACATGCTGTCCGCGCTGCGCCCGACCACCAGAGGCCGGCTGATGGTGATGTTCGGCGCGACGGCTCGCTCCGACCATGGCCGGGCGGAGATGGGCCGCGCGGCCTCCGACCACGCCGATTTCTTCGTCATCACGACGGACGACCCGCTCGGGGAGGACCCGGCGGAGCTCGCGCGCTGCGTCCAGGCCGGCGTGGTCGGTCGCGACCTGGGCCGCGACTACGAGGTCGTGCTCGACCGCGCCCAGGCGATCCGGCGCATCCTGGCGGTGGCCCGGCCCGGCGACGTCGTCGTGCTGGCCGGCAAGGGCCACGAGCAGACGATGATGCTGGCCGGGGGCAACGTGCCGTGGGACGACCGCGGCGAGGCGGAGCGGGCGCTGCGCGAGCTCGGCCTGGCGGCGGAGTAGTGCCTGGCGAAAGGCGGTGAGGCCTCGATCGGGGCCAGAACGCGCACGAAAGGAATAGGGGCCGTCAGTTCCGATCCTCCTCACGGCGTGAGACGCCGCGCTACGGCACGGCAGGCGCCTGGCGCTCGATGGCCGCCCTCAGCGTCTCGATCACGTGGGCGAGGTGCGTCCGCATCATCGCCTCGCTTGCGTCCGGGTCGCCGGCGGCCAGCGCTTCGACGATGGCCTCGTGCTCCCGCAGGGAGCGCACCGGTCGCCCGGGCTGCAGGATCGTCCGGTACTGGAAGCGGATGCTCTGCGACTTCAGCGTGGCGAGGAGCGCGGTCGCGACCCGGTTGTCCGCGATCGCCCAGATCCGCTGGTGGAAGCTGGCGTTCAGCTCCGAGTAGCCGAGCGGATCGCCGTGCTCGACGTGAGCGCGCATCCTGGCCAGCTCGGACCGCAGGTCCACCAGGTCACGGGCCGAGGCCCTGTATGCCGCCTCCCGGGCGACCATCTGCTCCAGGGCCGCCCGCACCTGCTCGATCTCGAGCGCCTCGCGATCCGAGATCAGTCGCACCCGGGCGCCCCGGTTGGGCGACCGCTGCACCAGGCCCTCCTGGTCGAGCCGCACCAGCGCCGCCCTGATCGTGGTCCGGCCGGCGCCCAGCATCCGCTCGAGGTCCGCCTCCACCAGCCGCTCGTTCGGCTGGAAGCGCCCGCTGACGATGGCCTCGCGCAGCTCCCGGTACACGACCAGGCTGCTGTCCGCGGCTGAAGGGTCTGGACTGCTCACCGGTTTGTGTATAGAATTGTCCACAATCTGAGCGACAGTCGTCGGGAGGAGTTGTGGAGGAAGGGAGAGATGAACTGGTTCCGTCCCTGGTTGACCGGTCCCCGGCGATTCCCGGCAACCCTGTTGGCCGTCGCGGTGGCGGCCCTGGCGGCGTGCTCCGGCTCGTCGTCGAGCGGGGGCGGCAGCGGCTCCCCTCTCGTGGTGGGCATCCTGGCGCCCTTTACCGGACAGGACGCCGCGCTCGGGCCAGCCTACTTCGCGGCCTGCCTCCCCGCGGTCCGCGCCATCAACGCGAGCGGCGGCGTGATGGGTCACCAGCTCAGCTGCAAGCAGTTCGACACGCGGGGTGACCCGGCTGACGCCGTCCCCGCGACCAGGCAGATGATCGCCGGCAACTCCAACCTGATGATGGTGATCGGCTGCACCTCGGACGAGGCCTCGAGCGTCGTCCCCATCCTGGAGCAGAGCCACATACCGGCCTTCTGCCAGACGGGGCAGTCCGAGTTCAACAAGAGCAGCTTCAAGTACTTCCACCGGCTCGTGCCGCCCGACGAGTACGACGCCTACGCAATGGTCGGCATCGCCCGCCTCTACGACCATTTCAGCCGGATCGCCCTGGTCTTCGGCAACGACATCGGCTCCCAGGCCTTCGTCGGTCCCGCGCAGACCGCGATCCAGAAGACGGGCGGCACGGTCGTCGTCAACCAGGCGCTGGCCCTCGGCCAGCCGTCGTACCGCACCGAGGTGCAGAAGCTGATCGACGCCAACCCCGACGTCATCCTGACGGAGGCGCTGGGCTCGACCGACGCCACCTACCTGGCGGAGCTGAAGCAGCTCCACGGCAGCATGGTCCCCGTCATCGGCTCGTCGGCCACCATCGACCCGGTCTGGTTCAAGGCCGTCTCCGACGCGATCGGGGTGCCGGACCTCGTCAGGTACTACCAGGCCAACGACACGCCGACGGACTTCAGCGGCCCCGGCTACAACGAGTTCAAGACCGACCTCCTGGCCTCCGCGTCCGCCTATGCCGACGCGCCCAAGTACGTGACCAGGGCCTCCACGATCCACCTCTACGACGGCATCGTGATGACGGCGCTCGCCGCCGCGGCCAGCAAGAGCACCGACTCCAAGGTCTTCAACCCCCGGATCATCGGGATCGGCAACGGCGTCAGCGGCGCCCAGGACGTCAACACGTACAAGGACGGCCTGGCTGCGCTGAACAGCGGCAAGTCGGTGCGCTTCGTCGGCGCCGGCGGCGCCACGAAGTTCGACAGGTGGAACAACTCGCAGACGGGCTACATCGTGGCCAAGTACGACGCGCAGGGCAACGAGCAGACCGTGGCCACCCTGTCGCAGGCGCAGATCAACCAGCTCATCGCCTCCGCGGGCGGCTAGACAGGAAGACCACGGTGAGCCTCTACGTCGCGGCGTTCGGCTTCGGACTGGTCAGTCTGGCGGTGATCGCCATCGGAGCTGTCGGATTCACGATGCAGTTCGGCATCACGAACCTGATCAACCTCGCCTACGGCGACGTGATGATCACCAGCGCGTTCGTGGCCTACGCCCTCAACCACGCGGGGGTCGCGATCTGGCTGGGGCTGCTCGCGGGCGCCGCCTGGGGCGCCCTGGTCTCGTTCCTGCTGAACCGCCTGCTGTACGGGCCGTTCCAGCGCCGGGGCACCGCGCTCATCGGCATGGTCATCGTGTCACTCGCGACCGGGATCATGATGTCCAACGTGCTGCTGGCGGTCGCCGGCCCGAACAACGTCTCCTACGTGCAGTCCGCCGGCCCGACGCTCCGGCTGGGCGGCATCGTCCTGACGGGCGAGCAGGTCGCGATCATCGCCATCGCCGTGGTGCTGATGCTGGCGATCCACGCGCTGCTCAACTTCACACGCCTGGGCAAGGCCATGCGCGCCACCGCCGCCAACCCCACGCTCGCGCGCAGCTGCGGCATCCCCACGGCCCGCGTCATCGACGTCGTCTGGCTGCTCACCGGCGCGCTGTGCGGGCTGGCCGGGACGGTTGCCGCGATGAACTCCGACTCGTTCGCCGTCAGCAACGGCGCCGGCTTCCTGATCACCATCCTGGCGGCCGCCGTGCTGGGCGGCGCCGGCCAGCCGTACGGCGCCATGCTGGGCGCGGTGCTGATCGGCGAGGTGACGGAGCTGAGCGCGGCGGTGCTCTCGCCCGAGTACAAGCTGGTCGTGGCCTTCGCGGTCCTGGTCGCGGTGATGGTCCTGCGGCCGCAGGGCCTGCTGTCCAGGATCGGCGCACTTGGCGCGGCAGGATGAACGAGTGATTCCGAACTGGTCTGAAGCACGAAGCCACGAAGAGCACGAAGACGCACGAAGGGCTTCGGGGTCATCTGGATGACGTACTACGCGACGACGATCCTGGTGTATG
>DASYBH010000369.1:0-6639 GCA_036500885.1 Candidatus Dormiibacterota bacterium | reverse complement strand
GCGATCGAGTTATCGACGCCGTCCTGCTGGTCTCCGGCGATCGTGACCTGGAGGAGGCCGTTCGAGTGGCCCAGGGCGTCGGCTGCAAGGTCGTGGTGGCGCACCCACGCAGCGCCAGCGTCGCACTCGCGCTCCGGCAGCTGGCAGATGCCACCGTGCAGCTCGACAGGGTGGATCTCACAGCGATGCTCGTGCAGGCGGCCGGGGTGTCCACAGCTCACGCCAACGTTGCATTGGCGGCCCGCTCCACGGGCACGTCGTGACCGCGCTCAGCCCGTGTTCTGCAGGCCCGCCGCCACGCCGTTGACCGTCAGCAGCAGCAGGCGCTCCAGTCGCGCCCGCTCCGCGGGCTCGGCGGCGCCGCCCCGCAGCTCCCGCAGCGCGCGCAGCTGCAAGTGCGACAGCGCGTCCACGTACGGGTTGCGCAGTTCCACCGCGTGGCTGAGCACGCGCCGGCTCTCCAGCAGCCGCGTGTGGCCGGTCACCGCCAGCAGCCGCTCCAGCGTGCGGTCGTACTCGTCCAGCACCTGGCCCGCCAGGTCGGGCCGGTCGCCCAGCGCCAGGTAGCGCGCGGCGATCCGGCGGTCGGTCTTGGCCAGGCTCATCTCGGCGTTGTCGACCAGTGACGTGAACAGCGGCCAGGCGGCGTAGGCCTCGCGCAGCTCCGCCGGCTCGGCGGCGGCCAGGCCGCTGCCCAACCCGTACCAGCCAGGCAGGTTGAGGCGGGTCTGCGACCAGGCGAACACCCACGGGATGGCGCGGAGGTCCTCCAGCGTCCGCCCGGCGCCGCGCCGGGCCGGGCGGGAGCCGAGGCGCAGGCTGCCCAGCTCCTCGATGGGGCTGACCTGCGCGAACCAGGCCGCGAAGCCCGCATCCTCGACCAGCCGGCGGTAGGCGGCGCGCGCCGGCGGTCCGATCCGCGCCGCCAGGTCGCGGAACCTGGCGGCGGCCCGGGCGGAGCGCTCGGCCATGGCGGGCGAGGAGGCGAGCAGCACCGCCGACGCGACCTGCTCGAGGTGCCGGCGGGCGATCGCGGGATTGCCGTACCGGGCGAAGATCACCTCGCCCTGCTCGGTCACCTTGAAGCGGCCCGCGACCGAGCCGGGCGCCTGCGCCAGCACGGCCCGGTTGGCCGGGCCGCCACCGCGGCCCAGCGCTCCCCCGCGACCGTGGAAGAGCGTCAGCCGCACGCCCCGCCGGGCCGCCCATGCCGCCAGCTCGGCCTGGGCGTCGAAGAGCCCCAGCGTGGCGAACACGGGCCCGCTCTCCTTGGCCGAGTCGGAGTAGCCGAGCATCACCTCCAGCCGGCCGCCGGTCTCCGCCAGCCGGCGCCGCACCGGCGGCAGCTCGACCATGCCGTCCAGGATGGCGGTGGCTCGGCGCAGGTCCTGGCCGGTCTCGAAGAGCGGGACCACGTCCAGCACGGGTGGGTCCTGCTCGGCGCGGGCGGCGAGCTCGTAGACGGCGGCGACGTCCTCCGCGCTCTGCGCGAAGCTGATCACGTAGCGATGGCACACGTCGACGCCGTACTGGCGCTGGAGGGCGGCCATCGTGCGCAGCGTGGCCAGCACCTCCTCGGTCTCCGGCGAAGGGAGGCCCCCGTCCCGGACCTCCCTCAGGGCGCGCGCGTGAACCTGGCTGTGCTGGCGCACCTCCAGCTCGGCCAGGTGGAAGCCGAACGTCTCGACCTGCCACACCAGGTACTGGAGCTCGCCGTAGGCCAGCCGGGTAGCGCCCGCCCCGGCGAGCGACCCCTGAGCCGTGCGCAGGTCCGCGAGGAGGTCGCCGGGCCCCTGGTACGCCAGCTCCGGCTCACGTGTCCGCGTGGCACGAATGCGGTCGGCGACGTGGAGCAGGAACTGCCGGTGAGGCTCGCCCGGCGAGCGCTCCTCGATCCCGGTCATCCGTTCCGGCCCCGAGGCCCTGGCCGCCGCGAGCTGACGCTCCAGCTCCGGGCTCGGCGGCGTGGTGCCGGCATCGACCGTCAGCTCGCGGCCGACGCGGGTGGCCACAGTCTCGAGGGCGCGCAGCACCTGGTCGCGCTGAACCCGCATGGCCTCCCCCGTCACCTCGGCGGTCACGTGCGGGTTGCCGTCGCGGTCCCCGCCCACCCAGGTGCCGAAGCGCAGAAAGGCGGGCGCCAGCGGTGGCCGCCGGCCCGCGTCGTCGGGCGACAGCGCCGCATCCAGACCTCGGTAGATGGCGGGAACCACGCGCAGCAGCGTCTCGTCGAACACCGCCAGCGCGGCGCGAACCTCGTCCAGCGGCTCGACGAGCGTGCTGCGGAGCTGGGCCGTCCTCCAGAGCACGTCGATCGCCTCCAGCAGCCGGCGGCGGGCGTCGACCTGCTCGCCGTGCGAGCAGCGAGGATCGTCCAGCCGCGCGAGCTGCTCTCCGATCCGGCGGATGGCGGCGACCACCGCGCGACGCCTGGCCTCCGTGGGGTGGGCCGTCAGCACGGGGTGCAGCTCCAGCCCGTCGAGCAGCGCTCTCAGTCGCCCCTCACCCTGCTCGCGGCGGATCTCGGCGACCGTGGCGGCCAGCGACTCGCGCGGGGAGTCCGGAGCCCGGTCGCGCTCGCGCAGGATGCGGGTGCGGTGGTGCTCCTCGGCGAGGTTGGCCAGGTGGAAGTAGCACGTGAACGCCAGCGCCACCTGTTCGGCCCGCTCGACCGGCCAGCTCGCGACCAGACCCTCGGCCTCCGCATCGTGCTCGGTGCTGTCGCGAGCGGCGATCACGGACCGGCGCAGCCGCTCCACGTCCGCCAGCAGCGAGGGGCCGCCGCCCTCGGCGAGGACCTGGCCCAGCAGCTCCCCCAGCAGCCGCACGTCCTGCCGCAGCGGCTCGGGCATCTCCTGCCGCGCGCTCTCTCGTGCCTCCGATCGCGGCTCCACCAGCCCGATCGTAGCGGCGCTCCACGATACCCTGGGCTCGTGAGCGACATCGCCTGGCGTGACCGGAAGCAGAGGGTCCTGGTGGACGGCCGATCGATGGCCTACATCGAGGAGGGATCGGGTGACCCGATCGTGCTCCTCCACGGCAACCCGACCTCGTCCTACCTGTGGCGCAACGTGATCCCGCACCTGGCGCCGCTGGGTCGCTGCATCGCTCCCGACCTGATCGGGATGGGCGACTCCGACCCGCTGCCGGACTCGGGCCCCGGCCGCTACCGGTTCGTCGAGCACCGGCACTATCTCGATGGGCTGCTCGAGGCGCTGGGCGTCCGCGCCGATGTCACGTTCGTCGTCCACGACTGGGGCTCGGCGCTGGGCTTCGACTGGGCCAACCGGCACCGGGACGCCGTCTCCGGCCTCGCCTACATGGAGGCGATCGTGCGCCCGGTGACCTGGGCGACGTGGCCGGACGCGGCTCGCGGCATCTTCCAGGGCCTTCGTTCGGAGGCTGGCGAGTCGATGGTGCTGGAGCGCAACCTGTTCGTCGAGGCCATCCTGCCCGGCAGCCTGCTGCGCAAGCTGTCCGACGAGGAGATGGCGGAGTACCGGCGACCCTTCCTCGAGCCGGGCGAGCGGCGGCGACCGACGCTGACCTGGCCGCGCCAGATCCCGATCGAGGGCGAGCCCGCCGACGTGACCGAGATCGTCAGCTCCTATGCCGAATGGCTGAGCGCCGCGCCCGTGCCCAAGCTGTTCGTCAACGCGGAGCCGGGCGCCATCCTGACGGGCGAGCAGCGCGAGTTCTGCCGCACCTGGCCCAACCAGACCGAGGTCACGGTCCGCGGCGGACACTTCGTCCAGGAGGACTCCCCGGCAGAGATCGGCCAGGCGATCGCGAACTGGATGCGCTGATGCAGTTGCGGTCGGCGTGGCCCAGATGGGTGGATCACGTCTACGAGGGATGGGACTTCCGAGTGGCCGCCCGCGTCGTCGGAACGACCTTCACGCAGCCCGGAGAGCTACCGCGGACGCCGGCGCCGGTGCTTGCCTGACTCCTCCAGCCCCCCACCCTGCTAGCTCCTGAGGCTTGTGGGGGCAGGCTCCCCCTACCGGATCCCCTCCCACAGCCGGCGCTCGTCGGGCCGTGGGTCCTCGACGACCCTGCATCGCTCGTCGAAGGTCATCGTGGTGCGCCGCTCCACGTCGTAGGCCGGCCAGCCTGGGTCGCCGGTCCGGGCGAAGGCCGTCCAGGAGCCGTGCATCGCGGCGGCGAGCCCTTGCGGTGGCTCGGTGCCGGTCAGCGCTCGCTCCGGGCCCACGCGATCGAACACGAACCCCACCTCCAGGTAGTGGCAGGCGCCCAGCCGTCCTTCGAACCGTGGCGAGGCCCAGGCGAACTCGTAGACGTGGCTGGCGCCGCCGGCGGCGCCGTGGGCCTCGGCCAGGCGGAGCGCGGGGATGCGGAACGTCCAGTCGGTGACCACCGCGGCGAGCAGGTCGCCGGGCGTCGCGGCGGGCCGGCTCGCCCGGTAGGTGGCAAGGGCGCCCGCGCCCAGCCCGTAGCCCGCCGCGGCGATGTGGAGCTGTTCCTCCGTGACCCGGTCGACCATGCCGGTGGGCACGAGGAACAGCCGCTGCTCGTCGGTGTTGGACCCGATCAGCAGCTCGACGCCGGCTGCCGAGCCCGCCGCCACGGCCTCGACCGGCCGCCGGGGCAGCACGTCACCGTCGACGACCGGCTCCCACGGCAGGTTGTTCAGCGCCACCTCGCCCCAGCGTTCGGGGTCCCGGTCCAGGCGAGCCTCGGTCGAGACCGCCATCTGTGCCTCCAGGACGCGGGCCGGCGGCAGTCCTGCCATCGCCTCGCGCGTGGCCGCGACACCGAGCCTGGCCGCCAGCATCGCGGCCACCTTCTCCGCGGTCGCCGGTGAGACCGCGTGGTGACCGGCCCCGCTCTGGGCGATGGCGCGGTGGAACAGGCCGTGAGCCCGGGGCATGGCGAGCAGGCTCGTCACGCTCATCGCCCCGGCCGACTCGCCGAAGATCGTCACGCGGTCCGGGTCGCCTCCGAACGCGGCGGCGTTGTCCCGCACCCACTCCAGGGCCGCGACCTGGTCGAGCAGTCCGCGGTTGGGCGGCGCGCCCGCGAGCTGCGCGAAGCCCTCGACGCCCAGCCGGTAGTTCAGGGTGACGCACATCACGCCGTCGCGGGCGAAGCGAGAGCCGTCGTAGGTCGGCACCGCGCCGGAGCCGTTGGCGAACGCGCCTCCGTGGATCCAGACCATGACCGGCAGCCCGGCCGGCCCGGGCTCGGGCGTCCAGACGTTCAGGTTGAGGCAGTCCTCACCGGGGATCAGCGGGTTGGGAAGCAGCTGATCGAATGGCTGGGGGTAGTGCCACTGGGGCGCCGTCGGGCCGAAGACATGGGCGTCGCGGATGCCGGTCCACGGTGCAGGCGGCGCCGGTGGACCGAACCGGGCGGGCCCGAACGGTGGCGCCGCGTACGGAATGCCCTTGAACGCTGCGACACCGTCGGTCACGCGGCCGCGAACCGCACCATGTCGGGTCTTCACGACGGCGTCCATCACCTGCCTCCCTTCCCCAGAGTCCCCACCCCGCAGGAGATCGTCGCACAGCGCGGCCAGCCGTCCGGCCGCGCTGTGGCTTCAGGCGGTGGCGGTGGCGGGTTCCTCGTTCGGGCGCCGGCCCCGGCTCCGCGAGCGGCGCCGGCGCGGGCGCGGGTTGGCGCCGTTTCCGTCCGTGCCATCGGTTCCGTCGGTGCGGGCGGCCGGTTCGGCCTCCGATCGCTCGATGTAGCGCCAGCCACCCTCGTCCAGCAGATGGGCGAGGTCCAGCCGGGGCAGCTCGGGCGCCCCCTGCCGGCGCAGTCGGCGCCACCGCAGGGAGTCCTCCGGGCTGATCATCGTCATGGCCCAGCCACGCCGGCCCATGCGGGCGGTGCGCCCGATTCGGTGGATGAGCCACTCCGGTGAGTCGGGCAGCTCGAAGTTGACGACCAGGTCGACGTGGGTGATGTCGAGGCCCCTGGCGGCCACGTTGGTGGCCACGAGCACCTTCACGCGCTGGTCGCGGAAGGCGTCCATGGTCCGGTCCCGGACGGGCTGGGCGAGGTCGCCCTGCAGTTCGACGCAGCCGATGCCGGCGCGGCGCAGCTCGCGATTGAGGGTGCGGACGCCGTCCTTGGTGCGGCCGAAAACGATCGCCGAGCCGTCGAGGCGGCGCAGCAGCAGCGACAGGGTCCTGACCTTGGCGCCGCGCTCGACCTCGAGCAGGCCGTGCTCCAGCAGGTCATCCTCGTCCACGCGCTCCACCCGCACTCGGACGGGGTCGTCGAGGTATCGGTCGATCATCTTGGTCACCCACGTCGGCATGGTGGCCGAGGCCAGTGCCGTCTGGGGGTGATAGGTCAGGCCCAGGATCCGCTCGATGTCGGGGGCGAACCCGAAGTCGAACATCTCGTCGGCCTCGTCCAGGACCACGTACTCGACCCGGCTCAGCGACATGAGCTTGCGGCCGACCATGTCCAGGATGCGGCCGGGAGTGCCGATCACGACGTCGACACCGGCCTTCAGGGCCTGCGTCTGGGTCGCGTAGCCGACCCCCCCGTACAGCAGCGCCACGCGCAGGTCGTGGTCGAGGTTCTGCAGCACGTTGTCCACCTGCACGGCCAGCTCACGGGTCGGAGTGACGACCAGTGCGCGGGGGCCGGGCGCGGGCGCGTCGA
>DASYBH010000368.1:0-5322 GCA_036500885.1 Candidatus Dormiibacterota bacterium | reverse complement strand
GTCTTCCAGGCGGTGTCCCTGGGCGCGCGGTACATGACGGTTTCGACACGATTGGCGGCAACCGCGAGCTGCATCGCGCTGGCGCCCTTGGGACACAGGCGCCCCTCGTTGATCGGGCTGTCGGGATCGCCCTCGATCTGGAGGAGCTCCCCCGAAGCGTTCGTGTACGCCACCAGCGAGCAGCCAACGGCGCAGTAGGGGCAGACCGAGTGCGATTCGCGGGCGCCTGCGATGCGCAGGCTCTGCTTCACCTGGTAGGCCTGGGCGAGGTCGAATCCGAGAGCGGACAGGCCGACGGCACCGGCACCGGCAGCGCCAACCTTGAGAAACTCACGACGGCTGATGGCGGACAAGGCTCCGTCTCCCCCCTTCCGGTCATGTCGGTGCAGCGTCGCACAGAGATTAGGCCGCCCCAGGAGTCCACGTCAACTTGGATATGTTGGGCGGGTGAACCGTTTCTTCGATGATCTCGGCGAGCGCCTCAGCGTGGCCGCCGCCCAGCGCGGAGCGCCGATCGAGGCGCCCGGGCTGGATCCGGCGGTGGCGCAGGAGCTGCTGGAGCTGGCGCGTGTCGCCGCGCACACGCAGGAGCGGCGCTTCGCGCCCCTCGCCTCGTTCGTGACCGGCGTCGCCGTCGAGCGCATGCGCCAGGCCGGCGGCCCGTCGTCCCCGGAATCCATAGCGGAGCTGATCCGCGAGATAAGGACCGACCTGGAGGCCCAGACGAATCATTCCGAACTGGTCTGAAGCACGAAGCCACGAAGAGCACGAAGACGCACGAAGAGCTTCGAGGTCAGCCCCCGCGCTCTAGCCGGCCGACGAGGCACGACCCTTTCAGTAGGGTGCGGCGGTGCACTCAGCCGAGCTGGACGCAGACGGACGGTGTTGGCAGGGGCAGCGGCAGGGGCGGGAGGGAGACGGTGCAGCCTGACGGGGATGGCGCCGGCGCCGGCGTCGGCACCGGGAGACCGATCGACGGCAGTGGCGCCGGCGTGGCGCCCGAGCCGCTCGAGCCCCCCGACCCTGGAGCGGCGCCCGGAGCTCCGCCGGCGGCGCCCGTGGTCCTGGCCGGCCGGGGCGCCGCCGCCCCGGTGGGCCGGGCGCTGGTCGCGGGGCTTGCGCTCGGAGCCGTGCCCGGTGTGGGGTCGGCGCTCGGCGAGACGGACGGCGGGGTCACCGGCGCGGCGGCCGGCTGACGGCCCAGCAGGCCGGACAGCACCGTCGTGCCGACGCCCGGGCGGACCAGCATGGCGACGGTCAGGCCGAGCAGGAAGGCCGCGACGCACACGGCGAGCGTCCAGCGCCCACGGTGCGCACGCTTCGCCGGCGGCCAGAAGCGGTCCGGCAGCCGGCGCGGCTGGCGCTCGTCCAGGCGCTCGCGCACCAGGGTGGCCAGGTGGTGGTCGATCAGCTCATGCACTCGCCTCGTCCCTCGCCCGAGTCGCCGCCGGCGGGCGGTCGAGCGCGCCACGCATCACCTGTTGCGCCATCGCCAGCCGTGAGGCGACCGTGCCCGACGGCACCCCGAGCACACCCGCGATCTCCTGCCGGGTCAGGCCGGAGTAGTAGGTCAGCACCACGACCGCGCGCAGCTTCGGGCTGAGCGCGGCCAGCGCCACGTCGGCGAGCTGCTGGTTCTCCACGTGCTCCAGGCTGGCCGTGCCGGGATCGACGCCGAAGAAGAGCCGGGTGGGCAGCAGCCGGGCCAGGCGCTGGCGGCGGAGCCAGCTCATCGCCGTGTTCATGGCGATGCGGTACAGCCAGGCCCCCACCTCGTCCGGCCCGCCCCGGTAGGAGGCCCGCGAGCGCCAGGCGCGCTCGAACGTCTCCTGCGTCAGGTCCTCCGCCGCGGCGTCGTCGAAGACCACGCCGGCGACGGCGCGGTAGATCCTGAGCCGGTACTGCTGGTAGAGCGCCTCGATATCGAGGCCTTCCTCTCCGGGCACTTCGCGCTGGCTCACGCTACGACATATGGGTAGCGATGGCACGCCGCGCGTTGTCTCCAGCAAGGAGGAGAGGAAAGGTGGAGCAGCTTCCCAACCGCGCCGGCACGGCGCGCGCCAACTGATCCCGGTGCGATCGCTGGCCATGGTGACCGACCGGCCGACACCGCTGAGCGTCCTGCTGTCCGCGGCGGAGCGCGCCCTCGCCGTCGAGGTGGAGGGCGGACTTCGCGCGGCCGGCTACACCGATCTGCGGGCCGCGCACGCCCAGGTCTTCGTCGCGATCGACGTGGAGGGCTCGCGGCTGACCGACCTGGCGGCCAGGGCCGGCATGACCAAGCAGGCCATGGGCGAGCTGGTCCGCTACCTCGAGCAGCACGGCTACCTCGAGGTCGAGCCCGACAGCCGGGACCGCCGGGCCAAGGTCATCCGGCCCACCCCGGCCGGGCGGCGGGCCCACGAGATCAGCGTGTCGATGGTGAGTGAGACGGACCGCCGGCTGGCGGACCGCATCGGCGAGCAGGCGCTGCACGACCTTCGAACCCAGGTCCGCCGCATCGCGGAGGGCGCCCGCCGGCAGAGCGGCTGAACCCGGCTCAGTTCGGCGCGTAGACGAAGCCGATCAGGGGGACCGAGCCGGGCTTGACCATGCGCTGGTCGATGACGCCCCAGCCGACGTAGTTCATCTCGGACACGATCCACGAGCCATCCGCGTTGACCGCCTCGACATACGAGACGTGCCCGAAGATGCGGCTCTCCCACGTCACCATGATGGCGCCGACCCGCGGTGTCGAGCCGACCGTCCAGCCCGCCGCCTGCGCGCTGCCGTACCACGTCCACGCGTCGCCGTTCCACGGGATCGAGACCTTGCTGGCCACGTACCACGTGCACTGGCCGAACGGGAAGCGGTTGAACGGCACGGTGCCCGCCCGACCCCCGACCTTGATCGCGAACGTGCCCCGGCTGTTCACGGCGGCCGGCAGGCTGGCGTCGGCCGGCGTCGGCGTCAGCAGCGAGCCGCGGCCCGCCGGCAGCACGAGCAGGCGGCCCTGCTTGAGGTCGGCGACGGGATCCCGCAGGAAGTTGAAGTCCTCGACGGAGACGGGGTCGACGTGCCATGCGGCGGCGAGGCTGGCGACCGTGTCCCCCTTGCGCACCTGGACGACGACGCCGGCGATCGGCGGGATCAGCAGCACGTCGCCGGGTCTGACGCGTGCCGTGGTGCCCAGGCGAGGGTTGGACCAGCGGAGCTCGTCGACCGTCAGGCTGAACTTCCGGGCGATCGACCGCAGGTCCTCGTCGGCCCCGACGGTGTAGTTGACCGGATCGTGGCTGATCCGGACCGAGTTCGGCATGACCGTCGGCTTGAGGACGACCCCGTCGCGGCCCAGCGAGACGGTGGCGACCTGCCCGCCCTGCGCCATAGACTGCGCCTGCGAGTTGGCGACGCCAAGGCGTAACAAACCGCTCGGCAGGCCCCGACTGACCGACGAGTACGAGGCCAGACCGACCGCGACCAGCAGCGCGATACCGTGCGTGGCCAATCGCGCGAGTCGGTGTGTAACGACCCCCCGTGTGTCGAACCGTGACAGCGTCAACAATTCAGACCGCTGGCCAGCCTAGCAAGCCCCTCGCCAGGCCGTCAAGTGCACTGTCCGACGTCCTTTACATGTGCCGCTGGCGGGGCCGCACTGGCCCTGCGCTGGCCCTGGCCGGCGAGCCGCCCTCGGGCGACGATGGGCGCCACGAGTGTGGGGAAACGATGACGGGCCGATCGGGCGCCCGACGAGGCGGGGGAGTTCGGTACGCGTGGCTGCGGGGGCCGAGCTCGGAGCCTGGGTCGTGGCGCGCCGGGGGTGCTGTCGCCGGCGCGACCACGACCGTTCCCGCGGGGGCGGGGTGGGCGCGTGAGCAAGGTGCCGCTGCTGACCAGGGTGATGGTGCTGGCGGGATGGGTGGGCGCCGGCTCGGCCCTGGCGGTCATGGTGTTCGACGCCCCCGAGGGCACGGCGGCGTGCCTCCTGGTCGGCGCCTCCGCCCTGCTGGGGCTGCGGGCGCACCCGGCCGTCGCCTGGTGGGCCGGGCTGCTCGTCGCCGCGCTGTTCAGCGGTGTCGCTCTCCTGCTGGCGGTCTCACGAGCGGATCCGGCGGCGCGGCTCGATGGGCTGACCGGCCTGCTGTTCAGCCCGGCCCTGCGCCAGCCCGGCGCCTGGCTGCCCGGCGCCGCCGGGGCGGCACTCGTGCTGGGCTCCACGACGCTGGGCACGTGGGCGGCCTCCGGCCTCGACGTGCCGGCCGGCCCACCGGAGCGACCTGTGCCGGGCCCGTCCGTTCAGGTCGCGCCACTTGTCAGGCCGCGTGCGGCGGGCCTGCGCTGCCTCGAGGGGGAGATCTCGCGGGCGGCAGCCGAGATGCGCTGCGTGTCGGTGGCGCTCCTGATGGTCGACGGCACGGACCAGGCCGAACGGGGTCGGGTGATGCGCATGCTGGACGAGACCGTCGTCCACAGCCTGATGCCCTCCGACGCGGTGTCCGAGTACGGGCCGGCCGAGCGGCTGGTCGTGCTGCCCGGCGTGTCGTCGCCGGCGCTGCGAGCGGGCGCCACGCAGCTGTGCATCGCCGCGGCGGAGCGGGTTGGCCGGCCGGTGCGCGCCGCGCTGGCGACGTTCCCGACCGACGGCGCGACGCCGCGCTGCCTCCTCGACCGCCTCGAGCGCGCGATCGACGTCCACGGCGAGCCAGGGGGGAACGGAACCGCCGCCGGGTAGGAGCCCAGGCTCCTCACCGCGCCCTGACGTTCCCAGCGGACTCCAAGCTTTGTCTCAGGAGCGCCTGAGCCCGGCCCCCGATCCTGATGGCCATGCATGTGACGATCGAGGATCGGCGCGGCCTGCCGCCGAGGCGCCGGCTGATCGACGCCGAGGCGCCGGCCGGGGTGCGGGGACTGAGGCCCAAGGGCCTGTCCCGCCGGACGATCGGCCAGGTCGCCCGTTTCAGCGTCGTCGGCGCGGGCTGCACGCTGGCCTACGCCCTGCTGTACTCGCTCCTGCGCACACTCGCCCCGGCCGTGGTGGCGAACCTCGTGGCGCTGGTGGCGACGACGATCGTCAACACCGCGGCCAACCGGCGCTTCACGTTCGGAATGGAGGGTCGCGCCGGCATCGCGACCGGCCACGCCGTGGGCCTGGTGGCGCTTGCGCTGGGCGCGGTCACCACCAACCTCGCCATGGCCGCCCTCCTCTCCGTCCGGCCGAACCCTGGGCCCCCAGCGGAGCTGGCGGTCCTGCTGACCGCCGGCGTCATCGCTACCCTGGTCCGTTTCCTGCTGCTGCGCACGCTGATGGCCGACCGCCGGCCTGTGCCCGCGCCCGCGGTCGGA
>DASYBH010000367.1:0-7486 GCA_036500885.1 Candidatus Dormiibacterota bacterium | reverse complement strand
CGCGAGGCTTTCCGGCGAGATCGCCGCCAGGGTGGCCGCCGCCGGTGTGAGGGTGATCGAGTCCCGGCTCACCCGCCTGGCCTACGCACCCGAGGTGGCGCAGTCGATGCTGCGGCGTCAGCAGGCGGAGGCGGTGGTCGCGGCGCGTCAGCGGATCGTGGAGGGCGCCGTCGGCATGGTGGAGATGGCGCTCGCGCGGCTGGACGAGCAGGACGTGGTGGTGCTGGACGACGAGCGCAGGGCAACGATGGTGTCCAACCTGCTCCTCGTCCTGTGCAGCGACCAGGCCCTGCAGCCGGTCGTCAACGTCGGGTCGCTGTACGGGTGACGGTTCCCCAGGCGGGCTGATGACCAGGCGGAAGAGCGTCCTGGTGAGACTGGATCCCGCCGTTCACGACGCGCTGGCGAAGTGGGCGGCGGACGAGCGTCGCAGCAGCAACGCCCAGATCGAGCCACACGAAGCGCGGATCAGCCGCTGGTGAGCAGCCGGTACCGGTGCTCGGGCCGGCCCCGGCCGCCGTAGCGCATCGTCAGCTCCGCGGTGCCCAGCCGGCAGAGGTGGTCGAGATAGCGGCGTGCGGTGACCCTGGAGAGCCCCGCGGCCTCCGCCACGTCGGACGCGGCCAGTCCCGATCGGGCGCCGCGGAGGGCCTGGATGACCAGGTCCAGGGTCGCATCCGAGAGGCCCTTCGGCAGCGCCGTGCCCCGGGACGACACCCGCAGCGTCCCGAAGATGCGGTCGACCTCACCCTGGTCCGCCTCGCTCATCCGCGCCAGGCGGGCGTGGGCGCTCGCATACGACGCCAGCTTCTCCTCGAACGCCGCCAGGCGGAACGGCTTGATCAGGTAGTGGACCACGCCTCCGCGCATCGCCCCGCGCAGGTGCTCGACGTCCCGAGCCGCGGTGATCGCGATCACGTCGACCGGAGGATGGTCCTCCTCGCGCAGCCGGCGCAGCACCTCCAGCCCGGGCAGGTCGGGAAGGTAGAAGTCCAGCAGCAGCAGGTCCGGCCGCAGGCGGTCGACGCCGGCGAGGGCCTCCAGACCGGAGTGGGCCCTGCCCACAAGGACGAAGCCGGGCACCCGCTCGACGTACGCGCAGTGCAGGTCGGCGACCCGGAAGTCGTCCTCGACGACCATCGTGCGGATCATCCCAGCGCGACCACGCGGAGCGGCAGCCGGGCGCTGAACACGGCGCCCGCCCCGCCGCCCGCGACCGCGACGTCGCCGCCGTGGCGCCTGGCGACCTTGCGCACCAGCGCCAGACCGATGCCCCGGCGCCGGCCCGTGGTCCGCGGCCGGGTGCTGTAGCCCTCGGCGAAGATGCGCTCGCGGTCGGCCTCGGGGACGCCGGGCCCGGAGTCCTCCACGCGGATCACGAGCTGCTCGTCCTGGGCGCTGACGGCGATGCTGACCCAGCGCTCTCCCGTGGCCTGAGCCACGGCCTCCAGGGCGTTGTCGACCAGGTTGCCGAGCAGGGTGATCAGGTCGTCGGGCGAGAGCGGGCTCTCCGTCAGCACGGTGTCCTCGGTGACCCGCAGCTCGATCCCCCGCTCTGACGCGATCGCCGCCTTGGCCAGCAGCAGCGCGCCCAGCACCGGGTCGCCCATCCGCTCCATCAGCGCCTCGCTCAGCTCCTGGTGCATGCCGGACGTCGCGGTGATGAGCCCGATCGCCTCCTCGGTCCTCCCGAGCTCGACCAGGCCCGCGATCGTGTGCAGGCGGTTGGAGAACTCGTGGGCCTGCGCCCGCAGCGCGTCCGTCAGGCTGTCGACGCCGAAGCCGGAGGAGAGGCTGGACAGCTCGCGGCTGTCGCGCAGGGTCATCACGTGGCCGACCTCGCGGCCGCGCACCTGCACCGGTCGCCTGCTGGCCAGGAGCACCCGGTCGCCGGCCAGCAGGACCTCGTCCTCGTCGCGCAGCCGGCCGGCCAGGAAGTCACGGAGCCGGCCTGCCGGCAGCACCTGCGGAAGCCGCTTGCCGGCGCAGTCCGCGTCCAGCCCGAGCAGTCGCCGCGCCTCCGCGTTGACCAGCGTGATGCGGCCGTCGGCGTCGGTGGCGACGGCGCCCTCGCGGATCCCCTGCAGGCTGGCCTCGCGCTCCTCCAGCAGTCCGGCGATCTCGTACGGCTCGAGCCCGAACGTCTGACGCTTCACGTGGCGGGGCAGCAGCAGGGACCCCGCCACCCCCAGTCCCAGCGCCAGCGCCACCGTCGCGACGAAGCCGGGCATGTCGTTCAGGAGCTGGGCGGACACGGTCGTCTCCGGGTAGCCGACCGACACCATGCCGATCACCTCCCCGCCCGCCACGATCGGCGCCTTGCCCCGCGCCGCGACGCCGAGCGTGCCGCGCTGCACGCCGACCCAGGTGTGGCCGGCCAGCACCGGGCCCGGCGACTCGTCGACCGGCCTCCCGATCATGCCGGGATTCGGGTGGGAGAAGCGGATGCCGCGGCGATCGGCCACGACCACGTAGCTGGCGCCGGTCGTGCGCCGCACCTCCTCGGCCGTCGGTTGTATCGAGCCGGTGGGGTCCTGGTTCAGCAGCGCCGACCTGATCGCCGGCATCGAGGCCACCGACTCCGCGATGGCCAGGGAGCGCTGCTGGTACTGGCGGTCCAGCTCCTGCGCCGCCTGCACCGCGGCAAGCACCAGGCCGACGCCGGCGGCGACCACGACGATGCACACCTGCAGCGCAAGCATCTGGTAGGCGAGCGGCAACCTGGACTTCACGACTTCAGGGCTGATCGTAGCGGCGTCGAATCCCGGACCTCAGACCAATACGACCAAAACGGCCGCAACGACCGGAAGCGTTCCCTTCACACGAAGCCGCACCCACAGTCCACGGGTATGGCACACGCCATCGAGCTTCGCGACGTCACCAAGCGGTTCGCCACCCCTGGCGGCGGCGTCCACACCGCGCTCCGGAGCCTCGACCTCCAGGTTGCGGCCGGCGAGTTCGCCGCCGTCGTCGGGCCCACCGGCTGTGGCAAGTCGACCACCCTCGCCCTGATCGCGGGATTGGAACCGGCCAGCGCCGGTCAGGTCCTGGTGGACGGCCGCCAGGTGGACGGCGTGGCGGACGGCATCGGCTACGTCTTCCAGACCGATGCCGTCTTTCCCTGGAAGACGGTGCTCGAAAACGTCGCCGCCGGCCCGCGGTACCACGGGGCCGGTGGCCGCGAGGCCCGGGAGCGCGCCCGTGACTGGATCTCCCGGGTCGGACTGGCCGGTTTCGAGGACCGCTACCCGCACCAGCTCTCCGGCGGCATGCGCAAGCGCGTCGCCCTCGCCCAGAGCCTGATCAACGGCCCTCAGATCCTGCTCATGGACGAGCCCTTCAGCGCGCTCGACGTCCAGACCCGGACGCTGATGGAGAACGAGCTGCTGGCGCTCTGGGCGTCGACGTCGGCATCGGTCGTCTTCGTGACCCACGACCTGGAGGAGGCGATCGCCCTGGCCGACCGCGTGTTCGTCCTGACGGCAGGCCCGGCGACGGTGAAGGGCGACTATCGCATCGACCTCGCGCGACCCCGCAACGTGTCGGAGATCCGTTTCGAAACCCGCTTCGCCCAGCTGTACCGGGAGATCTGGAGCGACCTGAGGGACGAGGTGCTGGTGAGCTATGAACGATCTCGCCGCGGCGACTGAACGGCCGGCCGGCGCCGCCGCGCCCGACCTCGCGATCGCACGCCGGCGGCAGCACCGGCGCCGCCAGCTCACCGTCCAGCTCCTGCGTGTCCTTACGGCGATCGTCTGGATCGGGAGCTGGGAGCTGACGACGCGTGCCGGGGTGGTCGACAAGTTCTTCTTCGGGCAGCCGTCCGGGATCGCCCAGCGCCTCCAGACCTGGGCGACGGAGGGCACCGCGCTGGGCCCGCTGTGGCAGCAGGTCGCGGCGACCATGGAGGAGACGGTCCTCGGCTTCCTGGTCGGTTCCGTGCTGGGCGTGGTGGTCGGCGTCCTGCTGGGCCGCAACCGGCTCCTGGCGGACGTCTTCTCGCCCTACATCAAGGCGGCCAACTCGATCCCCAGGGTCGTGCTGGGCGCGCTGTTCGCGATCTCTCTGGGGCTCGACCTGCGGTCGAAGGTCGCGACGGCCGCCGTGCTGGTGTTCTTCGTGGTCTTCTTCAACGCGTTCCAGGGCGTTCGCGAGGTGGACCGCAACCTGATCGCCAACGCCCGCATCCTGGGCGCCGACTCACGCCGCCTGACCACCGAGATCGTGATTCCCTCGGCGATGTCCTGGATCATCGCCAGCCTGCACATCAGCTTCGGCCTGGCACTGGTCGGCGCGGTGGTGGGGGAGCTGTTCGGCGCCACCCAGGGCGTCGGCGAGCTCATCTACAACGCCGAGCACAACTTCGACGCGAACGGCGTCTTCGCCGGGATGCTGCTGCTGGCCGTGGTCGCGCTCGTGGCCGAGTCGCTGATCACGGCGCTCGAAGGCCGCCTCATCAAGTGGCGGCCCAACCCGGTCACGGACGTGACCATCTGAGAGGGAGGTTGGTGCCAATGCAAGCAATCAGCCGGTGGGCGCTGGCGGCCGCGGGCGCGGTCCTGGCGCTGGGCGCGTGCGGGGGAGCCAGCGGCGGCCCCAACGCGGGCTCGTCGACCACGCAGACGGCTTCGCTCAAGATCATGGTCGGCGGTCTGAACAAGCAGATCTACCTGCCGAACATGCTCACCCAGCAGCTCGGCTACTTCAAGGACCAGAAGCTGGACGTGACCCTCATCGACGAGCAGTCCGGCCAGGGCTCCGAGACCGAGGTGGTCGCCGGCAACGTGGACGCCGGCTCCGGGTCCTACAACCACACGATCGAGCTGCAGGCGGCCGGCAAGAACATCGAGACGGTGTGCCAGTTCGGCATCGCGCCCGGTGAGGCGGAGATGGTCGACGCGAGGAAGGCGGGCTCGATCACGTCCGTCAACGACCTGAAGGGCAAGAACCTGGGCGTGACCGACATCGGCTCTGGCACGCAGACGCTGACCATGGCGCTCCTCGGCAAGGCCGGCATCAGCGCCGACCAGGCCCACTACGTCGCGGTCGGCGCGGGCGACACGTTCATCGCGGGCATCCAGCAGGGCAAGATCGACGCGGGCATGACGACCGAGCCGACGATCTCGCGGCTGATCCAGAGCGGCGCCGGCAAGGTGCTGGTCGACCTGCGCACGCCGGAATCCACCCGCGCCGCGCTGGGCGGCGACTACCCGTTCATCGGGATCTTCATGCAGAACACCTACGTGAGCGGCCACAAGGACGTGGTCCAGCGGCTGGTCAACGCCTACGTGAAGACGCTCAGGTGGATGCACGCGCACACGGCGGACGAGATCGCCGCGAAGATGCCGGCGGACTATTACGCGGGCAACAAGGACCTGTACGTCTCGGCTCTGAAGAACCAGCTGGCCATCTTCGGCACGGACTGCAAGATGCCGGCCGGTGGCCCGCAGACGGTCCTCAACATCGAGCAGCAGAACGTCTCCAGCTTCAAGGGCAAGACCGCCAACCTCGGCCAGACCTACACCAACGAGTTCGCCGCCAAGGCGGCGACGCAGTAGACAGTAGGGGAACCCGGAGGGCCGGCCGCTCGGCCGGCCCTCCCGGGTGTGAGAGAGCGAGGAGTCAGGGAACGGTCGGGCGCTGGCCGGCGTTCTCCTGGGCCTCGCGGGCGGCGCTTTCGCCCGCCTCGTGCGTCGCGTCCTCGTTGGGCGTGAACTTGCCGTTGTTGGGAGCGGTCGCGGCGCCGCTCTGCCCGGTGCCGCTGCCGCTCGGACTCGGGCTGGCGGCCGCGCTGGCCGTTATCGCCCCAAACGCGGTGGCGCCGATGACGCCGCCCACGAGCATCGATCCAGACATCGCAGCGGCTGCGATGGCGATGCGCATTCGACTCATACAGGTCCTCCATGACTTCGGTCGGCCGGCGCCAACCCTTGACGTCAACGTTGCGACCCGCGTCTCGGGAGGGCGTGTGAGGAGGCTGTGAGATGGGTCAGATCGGGGCGGCGGACCGACTGGGGCGCGGCGTGACCCCGACCAGAATCGAGTAAGAGGAATGAGTGGACCGGAGCCTACAGCTCCCAGGCGTGGTCGGAATCCGGGCGGTCGAGCCAGATGAACTGGCGGCGGTCCGAGGTGACGGTGATGCCGTAGCGGTCCATGCCCGGCTTGCCCAGTCCAAGGTAGCGCTCCCAGTTGTCCTCGATCGAGTCCCACAGCCGACGCGGACCGCCCTGGTAGACGATGGGCCGATCGCGCCCGACCACCCTTGCCCAGGACCCGTCCGGAGCGGCCACGGCCGGCGCCTTCGGTTCTCCAGCCGGCCCTTCGAGCCAGCACCATTCCCAGGCCGCCGTCTCATTCAGCCGGAGCAGGAAGTGAGGGGGCATGCTGGGCTCGTTGTCGTCCACGAGGTAGGGCGGGATCTGGCACGATCTGGGCACACCCTCGATCTTCTCGGCCAGCGCCAGCAGCGCAGCTCGCGGCATCGCCGGCTGCGTGGCGGGGCCGTTCCGCATGGCCATGAAGGCCGCACCGCCGCGGTCGAGTCGCCCATCGAGGGAGCCATCGACGGCCAGGCGTAGGGCCACCAGACCGGAGGCATCGAAACGCCCACCGCTGAGCGGCGCGACGATCACGCCGCCGACACGAAGCTGGTCGATCCAGGGCTCCGGGATGCGCGGCACGGAGCAGGTGGCGATGATCCGATCGTAAGGAGCCTTGGCCGGGTAGCCGGCCCAGCCATCGCCCATCGCGAGCGTCGGGGCATAGCCGCTCGCGGCGAGACGCCCACGAGCAAGTTCCACCAGCTCGGGGTCGATGTCGATGCTCGTCACGTTGGCCGAGCCCAGCCGTTCGCAGAGCAGGGCGGCGTTGTAGCCGCTGCCGGTCCCGATCTCGAGGACGGTGTTCCCCTCCTCCACGCTGAGCAGCTCCAGGAAGCGGGCCATCGCGCCCGGACTGCTGCTGCTGGACGATCGCTCGCCTTCGTCGATCGTGACCAGGAGGCGGTTCGAGTACACCAATCTCAGCCAGCGCCCCCGGTCTGCCCCAGCGTCGAGCGTGAAGCCATGAGAATGGCCCTCTTCATCGCGAGGCCAGCAGCCCACGATATGCGGAACGAACTCGTGGCGCGGGACTCGCTCGAAGACGGGCCGCCACTCCGGCGCAAGACCCAGTGCCTCCACCAGCTGGGTGAGCAGCTCCTGGGCTTCGGCGTTCACTTCTCCGGATCGGTCGGCGGGCAGCCCGGGAAGGGGCTGTCCTTGTTCGGATCGCACTTGGGGTCGCACTTCGGATCGCACTTGGGGTCGCACTCTGGATCACAGGCGCCGCTCACAGCAAAGCGGGAGCGCAGCTCCAGTCGCACCTGGGCGGCTGCGTCGTTGATCTCGGGAAGTGCCAGCGACCGAACGTTCCCCAGAACCATCCAACGGGCGAACACGCAGGGCCAGACGTCGCCGTCCGGCGACACCGCCAGGGTACCGTT
>DASYBH010000366.1:0-10810 GCA_036500885.1 Candidatus Dormiibacterota bacterium | reverse complement strand
ATGAGCCGCTCGAACGGCGGAGTCGGTCACCAGCATCGGTTCGCGCGCCGCGAGGCGCAGAACCTGCCAACCCAACCTGAGGGTCAGCGGGGCCGCAGCCCGACCTCCCCGGCAGCGAGCGCCCTATCGCAGTGCGCGCAGTGGTAGGCGAGCGTCACCTCGTGCCCGCACTCGGCGTGCACCGGCGCCGGGCTCAGGTCCTCGCCGGAGGTCCACCGCCGGCCCCATCCGCGCAACTCCTGCACGACCGGCCCGAGCGCCCTGCCCTTGTCGGTCAGGACGTACTCGTGTTGGGATAGTGCTTAGAGCGCAGGCTTGATGAGCGGCGCGTCCCGCGTGAACGGCCGGAACCCGACTCGGTGGTACAGCCCGCGCGCCCGTGGGTGCCCCGGTGCACCCAGGCAGGCGACCGTCATGTGAGTGGCCCCGGCCTCCCGCGCGAGATGCATCCCGTGCAGGAGCATCGCAGTGCCCAGCCCCAGACGCCGGTAGCCCGGATGCGTCCCGACGGGCTCGAACTCGGCGGTCTTGTTGGCCGCATCCAGCCACATGATCGTGGACGCGGCCATGGTTCCGTCCGGTGCCTCCACCAGGACGTGCAGGTCGCCGCGGTACGTGGCCGTCTGCCGGACGCCCTCGTAGCCCTCGGCTGTGTATGTAGATGGAGCCCAGGCGTCCACGTGCGCCTGGACCGCGGCCTCCCGCCCGGCCTCATCGGCGGTGCGGAACCTGAACCCGTCCGGTAGCACCGGCTGCTCCACATCGGTCACGTCCCGCTCGTTGAGCTGAGTCCAGGAGCCGGTGTCCCCGAGCGAGGCCGGGTCGGTCTGGTATCCGTGCGCTGCCCACCGTTCCAGCGCGAACTCGTCGGCAGCCGACGGCGCTACCGTGCGCTCCAGGCCAGCCGCCGCAGCGTCATACCAGCCGATCACTTCGTCAACCAGCGCAGCGTGGCCGGGATGGACCTGATACCCCAGATAGGCGCCGCTGACATCCTTTACCGACCCGTCGCTCCGCCTGACCTGGTGCGGGAGATAGGCCCAGCCCCACGCCACCAGCGCGTCGCCGGAGAACCACAGCCGACGCGGCCAGGTCCCGCCGTCGCAGGCGTGCCCCTTGCCCCAGATCCAGGCCAGCTCCCCGAACGACGCGTCGCTGTTCACCAAGTCCGGGCGGACCGCAGTGACGCGCTGCGCCAGGCCCTGCATTAGCCGCATGTCCGCGGCGGTCACCAGGTCGAAGTCACCCATGATGGCCAGTGTGCCAGGATCCGCCAAAGCCCTCGAATTGTTTTCGCGGCCTGGCAACGCGGCAGTCAACTAGGGGCGGACGTTGCCTGATCCGGCACCACAGAGCGCGGCTGAACCGCCCTGCTGCCGGTCGCGTAGGCGCGGCCGGTCCGGCCCCAGGGCCGAGCGCCTCGCCAGGCCGGCGCAGCTCGTCGTGCAGCTCCAGTAACGTTCGGCTGACATCCCTGGCAGCGATCGTCGCCCCCGGCCACGATCGCCACGATGAGCACGGCCAGAACTCCCGCGACAGCGATTCGGGGAAGCCTGCGCATCGCGGACGCTACGCCCGCTCCGTCCGCTGCCGGTACACCTCCAGCAGCTCGTCCAGGTCTGCCTCCGGGGCGCCGGGGACCTTGGCCACGTCGTCCCACCGGCGCAGGCGCACTGCGTCGGCCGACCACGGGTGGTCCTCGAAGCGCGCCGCCTCCGCCGCGGACATCGGGCCGCCCTGCTCCGCCAGCGAGTCCACCGAGGCCCGGCTCAGCCCCTGGAAGTAGGCCGGCTCCACCGTGACCAGGTAGCGCTTGGCCTGCGCGTGCGAGCCGATCAGCCAGGCCGCCCGCTCGCCGAGCACATCGCCGGCGAAGCGCTCGCCGCCCGTCTCGTGGTCCAGGTCCGGATACACGGCTCGGCCAACGTCGTGCAGCAGCGCGGCCAGCAGCAGGTCGGGGTCGGCATCGTCCTGGGCTGCGTGCCACGCGCACTGCAGCGCGTGCGTCCGCTGGTCCACGATCTCGCCGCCGTAGGGCAGGCCAGCCAGGCTGTCCACCAGGCTCCGGAGCTCCTCCGCGGTCATCCTCGGTGCACCTCCCTGCCGGCCACCCACGTCCTGGCGACGGCCGGCAGGCCCGACCGCCGCTCCACCGCGACCAGATCCGCACGGGCTCCGGCCGCGATCCGGCCCCGGTCCGCCAGGCCCGCTGCCGCGGCCGGGTGCCCGGTCACCAGCGCCAGCGCGTCCGCCCACGGGCAGGCCCCCTCGTCGGCCAGCGCATACGCGGCCGCGAGCATCGACGGGGGGTGGTAGTCGGACGCCAGTGCGCTCAGGTGACCGGCCGCCAGCGCCTGCCGCGCTGACATGTTGCCGTGATGGGAGTGGCCCATCCGCGCGTTGGGCGCGCCCATCACCACGTGCAGGTCCGCGGCCCGCGCGGCGGCCGCTGCCGCCGGCGTGACCGGGAACTCGCTGATCGTCGCGCCCAGCTCCCGCGCGCCGGCGACGGCGGCGGGCGACTCGTCGTCGTGGGAGGCCAGCGCCACGTCGTGCCGCCTGGCGATGCGCGCGACGGCGGCCCTCCCCTCGGCGATGCGGTCGACGCGGGTCAGCCGGCGGGTCAAGCGCTCCCCGGCCGTCTCGCCCTCGGCCTCGACCGTCGTGTAGTACCGCCGCCAGCTCGCCTCGTCCGGGAACTGGCCCATGCCCGGCAGGTGCACCATGTAGGACAGCATCCCCAGCGCCGGCGACCGCGCCAGCGCGGCCGCCGCCTCCAGCCCGTCGCCCGTCACGTCCACCCGCAGGTGCAGGCGGTGCTCCACGCGCAGCGAGCCGCGCAGGCGCTCCACCACCGCCACGGTCTCGGCCGCCCGGCCCAGGCTGCGGTATTTGCCCAGGTCGTCCTCCAGGCAGACGCAGAGGAAGTGCGTGGTGACCCCCCACGCGGCCGCCTCGGCGTCCAGCTCCAGCAGCGCGGCCTCCAGCGGCAGCTCCATGGACTGGCGGGGGCGAGCCTTGAGCTCCAGGCAGTCCGAATGCAGGTCGACGAGACCGGGCACGAGGTCGGCGTCGCCCAGGTCGACCCGCTCGACGCCGGGCGGAGGCGCCGGCCCGACATCGGCGATCCGCGAGCCGTCCACCGTCACCCAGCCGCCGCGCAGCTCCCGGCCGCCGGCCAGCACGCGCGCCGCGCCCAGCGCGATCACGCGGCCAGCGCCCCGTCGCGCAGCGTCAGCACCCGGTCGACCAGGCCGGGCGTCTCCGGCACGTCGTGGAAGACGGCCAGCACCGCGGCGCCCGCGCGCTTGCGCGCCGCCAGCTCGGCCAGCACCGTCGCTCTCCGGGCCGGGTCGAGCGCCGCCGTGACCTCGTCGAGCAGCAGCAGCGGCCGTGGCCGCGCCAGCGCGATGGCCAGGTTGACCACCTGGCGCTGGCCGCCGGAGAACGTGGCCGGCGGCAGATCGTGCAGCTCGACGGGCAGGCCGAGGCGCGCCAGCAGGCCGCCGGCGGACTCGGCGTCCAGGCCCTGCTCGCGCACCAGGTCGAGCGCCGCCACGCGGGGCACCACCTGCAGGAACTGGGTGGCCATCGCCATCCGGTCGCGCCGGGCGGCCAGGACCTCGCGCTCGGTCGCGGCGACCAGGTCGAGCGAGCCGCCGAGCACGATCCGGCCCTCGTCCACCAGCGCCGACCGGTAGGCACAGGCCAGCAGCGTCGACTTGCCCGAGCCGCTCGGGCCCCGCACGACGACCGCCTCTCCCGTGGCGACCGCCAGGTCCACGTCGCGCAGCACCGGCAGGCGCCGGCCGCCCGCCAGGTGCCGAACGTACGTCTTGTGGACGCCGCTCATCTCCAGCGCGATCACAGCTGAGACCCTACGAGGAGCTGGCTGTACGGATGCTGCGGATCGCCCAGCACCTGGTCGGTCAGGCCCCGCTCGACCACCCGCCCGTGGCGCATCACCAGCAGGCGGTCGGCCAGCGTCCGGATCACGCCCAGGTCGTGCGAGACCACCACGACGGCGACCCCGGTCTCGCGGTGCACGCGCCGCACCAGGTCGAGGATGCGGGCCTGCACCGACACGTCGAGGCCGCTGGTCGGCTCGTCCAGCAGGAGCAGGGCGGGCCGCGTCGCCAGCGCCCGCGCGAGCTGCACCCGCTGACGCATGCCCCCTGAGTAGCGCTCTACCGGCTCGTCCAGCCGCTCCTCCGGCAGCTCCATTCCCGCGTGCAGCTCGCTGGCCCGCAGCCGGCTCTCGCCGTACGAGCGCCAGCCCGCCGCGAACAGGCGCGCGGCAACGTTGCCGCCGGCCGTCACGCCCAGCTCGAGGCTCCGGTCGGCGCTCTGGTAGACGATGCCCAGCGTCTCCGCGCGCAGGCGCCGCCGGGCCGTCCCGGTCACGCCGGTCACGTCGCGGCCCAGCAGCCACACCCGGCCGCTGGCCGGCACGAGATCCAGGTGGAGGCAGGCCAGCGTGGTGGACTTCCCGGAGCCGGACTCGCCGACGATGCCCAGCACCTCGCCGGCCTCGACGTCGAGGCTGACGTCCCGGATCGCCCACATGCTGCCGCACGCCCGGCAGGCCGACCCGTCCAGGCCGGCCGCACAGGCCGGGCAGCCCGGGCCGTACCGGACGCTCAGGCCCTCGGCCCGCAGCACCTCGCTCAACGGGCCGCCTCCCTCCGGCGCCGGCAGTGGTCGGTGTCGGAGCAGACCCAGCGCGGCTCCTCGGCGGAGTCGTCCTCGACCAGGTACGTGTCGGCGGCGCCGCACAGCGCGCACGGGCCATCGAAGCGCTCCGGCTCGAAGGGCCGGTCGGCGAACGCCAGCGGCTCGACGCGCGTGTACGGCGGCACCGCGTAGACGGTCGCCTCGCGCCCGGCCCCGAACAGCGCCAGGAACGGCGCCCGGTCCAGGCGGGGAAGGTCGAAGCGCGGGATCGGCGTCGGGCTCATCACGTACCCGCGCTCCACCTCCACCGGGTGGCTGTGCGTGAAGCTGGACTGGCCGGTGCGCGCGTGGTCCTCGTACAGGTAGAGCCACACTGCGGCGTAGTCGCGGTCGGCGTGCAGGCGCCGGGTCACCGAGGGCCGCGAGTCCACCACGCGGAGCGGGTCGGCGATCGGGACCTGGAAGACCAGCACCTGGCCCTCGTGCAGATCGTCCTCGGGCACGCGGTGCCGCGTCTGGATGAGCGTCGCCTCGCGGGCGTCGGTCGTGGCGCGCACGCCCGTCGTGCGGCTCACCAGGTCGCGCAGCGCGGCCGCGTTCATGCTGTCGTCGGCGCCCTGGTCGATGACCTTCAGCACGTCGTCCGGCGTGATGACGGAGAGCGTGACCTGGAGGCCGCCGCTGCCCCAGCCGCGGGCGACCGGCATCTCCCGGGAGGCGAAGGGCACCTGGTGACCCGGCACCGCGACCGCCTTGAGGAGCGCCCGGCGGACCTCGCGCTTGGCCGTCTCGTCCAGGTATGCCCAGCCGTACCCGACCTCGGTGCCGTCCCGCCGCAGCAGGCGCGCCAGGCCGGGCCTCACCGGCGCGCGCTCCGGATCCGGTCGAGGTCGGACGTGAACGTCACGTGGTGGGGCAGCTTCAGGTGCTCGACGAAGCCGACAGCCTCCTGGGCGTCCAGCACGATCGAGAGGAACTCGGCGTCCTCGCACGGCGCGAGCCTCGCGGGCGGGTCGGCGGCGGCGCGGGTCGTGGTGGCGTCGAGGAGCGCCGCCGCGATGGCTCGCCGCTCCAGCCGTCCCGGCGTCGCCCCCACGCCGAGCGTCAGGCGCGCGTCAGGCACCCCGCCGTGCATGCGGTACAGGACCAGCTCGACGACCGTTGCCGGCACCTCCCCCACCTCGACCTGGCCGCCGTCGGGATGCGGCACCGTGACCGGCAGGTGGCCGGAGCGGAGCTCGACGACCGTCGGGTCCTGCAGGGCCGCGAAGCCCCGGACCGCCGAGTAGGCCAGCGCGGTCGCCGCCCCCGTGTCGGCCCTGGCCAGCAGCGCGAGCAGCGCCCCACGCCGCGTGCGGTCGCCCTGCTCGCGGACCAGGTCGACCGGCTCCGCCCTGGGCTCGGGCGGCGCCAGCAGCCCCTCGCGATCCAGCCCGCGCCGCGCCGGCGGGAACGCGGCCGGCAGGTCTCGCGGCGCCTCGCCGTCGGGCTCCACCTCGGGCGGGGCGTCCTCGCCGCCACTCCCCAGGTCGAGCAGGCGCTGCGCGTAGTCCAGCGAGGCGCCCAGGTACTGACCGCCCGCGGGCTCTGCGAAGCCGGGGGTGATCCGCCGCTCGACGCGCAGCTCGGCGGCGTCGGCCGTGACGCACCCGAGCCGCGGCAGCACCGCGGACCAGGCGCGGATCAGCGAGCAGGCCCGCGCCACGTCGCCGGCCGCCTGGTCCATCGCCAGCGCCGCCACCCTCGGCTCGTAGACGCCGGCCTCGGCCATCACCTGGTCCACCAGCAGCGGCAGCCGCTCGCCCCAGTCGCCGCCGCCGGCGTCGTGCCGCGAGGCGGCCAGCCTGGCGGCGGCCGCCACCGCCCCGTCGCGATCCCTGACCGTGGTGTATCCCATCAGCGCTCCACCGTCACCCGCGTCGTCCGCGGCAGGCCCACGATCGCACCCTCGCGCGTCACCAGCACCAGGTCGATCCCGGCCGGCGGCGCGGCGCAGGCCCGCGACCGCGACTCCAGCGCCTCCGCCGAGATCGGCAGCACCGTCCGGGCTGGCTCGGCGAGACCGGGGCCCTCCAGCCACACCGCCGTCTCGGGCGCGTCGCCGGCGGTCGCGACCAGCGCGGTGGCGCCGCGCTGGGGCTCCTCCTCGCTGCCGCGCTCCAGCCCCTCCAGCCGCCGCGGCCCCGGGTCGCCCTGGATCAGGACGACCAGTCTGCCGACCTGCTCCGGCTCCCAGATGGACCGCAGCACCAGGTCGGGCGTGGCCGACCCGGCGACCGGGCTGGCCTGCGGGCGTCCCGGCAGGGCCAGCGCCATCAGCACGGCGCGAAAGCAGCGGTGCATGTCGATCTCCGCCGTCATCGGGCGCCCACCCGGGTGGCGGCGACGGCAGCGAGTCGCTCACGCCGCTCCTGTCCCTCCGCCTCCCGCGCGTCCCGGGCCAGCTCGCGGGCGCCGGCGGGCCGGGCCGCGGCGACCAGGGCCGCGGCCAGCGCGCCCTCCTCGTCCCAGCCCAGCACGCAGGCCCAGCCGCGCCGGCCGCCCGCGAGCGCGGTCGCGGTCGTGACCACGACCTCGGTCAGGCTGAACTCGCCGGCCGGGCCGCCGAGCCGAAGCAGCACGGTCGCGGCGCGGGGCGGCTCGGCCACCTCGGCGCCGGCCACGGCGACCGTCTCGGCGAGGTCCAGCAGGGCCTCGCGGCGGACCCTGGCCGCCGCCGCCAGCCCCTCCGCGAGCTCGTTCGCATTCTTCAATGGATCGTCCTCCGCAGGGCCACCGCGATCGCCTCGACGCCGGCGATCAGCAGGGCCATGACGATGAGCAGCGCCAGCAGCTTCTGGTACTGGAACAGGCTGAGCGCGTTCTCGATCGCGAAGCCGAGGCCGCCGCCGCCCACGAAGCCGAGCACGAGGGACGAGCGCACGTTGGTGTCCATGCGGTAGAGCGTGAGGCCGACCAGCGTCGGCATGGTGGCCGGGAGCACGGCGTGCGTCGCCACCTGGAAGCGGTTGGCGCCCGTCACGACCAGGGCGTTCACCGACGCCATCGGGACGTCCTCGATGGCCTCCGCGTACAGCCGCCCCAGCACGCCGATCGAGTGCACGGCCAGCCCCATCGTGCCCGCGAACGGGCCGAGCCCGACAGCCGTCACGAAGAGCAGCGCCCACACGATGTCGGGGATGGCGCGGAACACCGCGATGATCGAGCGCGAGGCCGCGTAGAGCGGCCCGCCCGGGGTCACGTTCTCGGCCGCCCAGAACGCCAGCAGGAGCGAGATCGCGATCGGGACGAGCGTGCCGATGATGCCCACGTCGACGGTGACCAGCGCCTGGTACACGGCGGGGCCGAGGACCGAGGGGTCGGGCGGCAGGCCCCGGCGCACGATGTCGAAGATGCCGCTGACGCCGGTGAGCACGTCCTCGGGCCGGGCGTCGATCACCACGTAGGCCTGGACCACGACCGCCGCGGCGACCAGCGCGATGGCCGCCCGCCCGGCGATCGCCGGCCAGTCGCGGCGCTTGCCTGGGGTGGTCGTGGCGGTGGCAGCCATCAGCCGTCGCTCCGATACAGGCCGGCCAGGTCCTCCATGCCCAGCGCCGCGGTCGGGGCGTCCAGCACGACCTCGCCGCCGCGCAGGCCGACCACGCGGTCGGCGTAGCGGCGGGCCAGGTCGACCTGGTGCAGGATGCAGACGACCGCGATGCCCTCCTGCCGGGCCAGGTCCCGCAGGAGCTGCATGATGTCGGCCGCGGCGTCGGGGTCCAGGCTCGCGACCGGCTCGTCCGCGAGGAGCACGGCCGGCTCCTGGTGCAGGGCGCGCGCCACCGCGACGCGCTGGGCCTGGCCGCCGGAGAGCGTGTCGGAGCGCTGCCCGGCGAGGGCGCCAAGCCCCACCCGCTCCAGGCGCTGCGCGGCCAGCGCCAGCTCGCGCCTCGGGAAGCCGCCCAGGGCCGTCCGGAGTCCGCGCTGGCGGCCCAGGCAGCCGGTGGCCACATTGGCGAGCGCGCTGCGGCGGGGCACCAGGCTGGCGTCCTGGAAGATCACCGCGATGCCGCGCCGCGCCTCGCGGAGCCGGGCGCCGGTGAGCGAGCTGACCTCGCGGCCGGCGATCGTGATCGTGCCGGACGTCGGGTCGGTGAGCCGCACGATGCAGCGGACAAGGGTGGACTTGCCGCTGCCGTTCTGGCCCAGCACCGCCGTGAGCTCCCCCGGCAGCGCGCTGAGCGAGACGCCGCTCAGCGCGACCGTGCCGTTTGGGTAGCGCTTCGTGAGTCCGCTGACGACCAGCAGCGGCCCGGTCGTGGCTCCCGCCGGAGCGGGATCAACCACCGGGTGTCATCCGATGTGGTTCACGTCGATGCCGAGGGTGTTCGCGAGGTCCGCGATCTGCTGGTACGGCGCGTTCGTCTGGGAGACCAGCTTGGCCGCGATCAGCTGGCCCTTCGGGTCCGACACGCTGCTCAAGTCCAGCGCCAGGAGGGCCTGCTTCAGCTTCGTCTTGAAGCCGGCCGGCAGGTCGCCCCGGACCGCGATCGGGTCCTGCGGGATCGGGTCCGACTTCCAGAGCGTGACGTAGTCGGAGGCCCTGTACTGGCCCTGCTTGGTCGCGCCGGCGATCGTGTCGCTGTTCAGCTCGCCGGCGTCCACCTTGTGGTTCATGATCGCGAGGAACGAGGCGGTGTGGCTGCCAGCGTACTGGGCCTTGACGCCGGTGTCCGGGTCGACGCCCGCCTTCTTCAGCCCGTAGGCCGGGAAGAGGTGGCCGGACGTCGACGCGGGGTCGGAGTAGGCGAAGGTGTGGCCGGCGACGCCCTTGAGGTCCGTGATGCCGGTGTTGGGTGTCGTGACCACGCTGGCGTAGTACGTCAGCGGGGTGCCGGAGGCGTCGGCGAACGTCACCAGCGGCTCGGCGTTGGCCACCCTGTGGGCGAAGACATAGCCGAGCGGCCCGAACTCGCCGACGTCGAGCTTCTTGGCGCGCATCGCCTCGACCTCGGCCGTGTAGTTGTTCGTGATGGTCAGCTTGACGGTGCAGCCGAGCTTCGTGCTCAGCAGCGTGGCCACCTGCTGGTAGAGGGGCTGGAGCTGGGCGGCGTCCGCGTACGGCTCGACGGCGAAACGCACGGTGCCGTTGTTCGGGCAGGCGCTGTCGCTGGACGCCGTGGACGTGCTGGCCGCCCCTCCGCAGGCGGCGAGCATCAGAGCGCCGGCGCTGGCGACCAGCGCGGCCGCCCGGCGCAGGGCATGTGGCATGTGATGGGCCTCCTTGCGTGTCACGGGCCGAGTTGGGGGGGCGTGCACGTACGACATGCTCGCGAGGGACGAGGGGAGGGACGGCGAAGAGCTGGTTAACATGCGGCAGGTGCCCACCCACATCGCCCTGCTCCGCGGAATCAACGTCGGCGGGAACAACAGGATCGCGATGTCGGACCTCCGCGCCATCGTCGCCTCGCTCGGCCATGCGGACGTTGCGACGTACATCCAGAGCGGCAACGTGGTCTTCACCGCCGGCGATGGTAACGCCGACACCTCGACGCTGGCGGCCGACCTGGAGCGGTCGATCGCCGACCGCCTGGGCCTGCGGCCGCGGGCGGTGGTCTACTCGCGCGACGAGCTGGCTGGCGTGGTACGCGACAACCCGTTCCCGGAGGAGGCGAACCCGAAGCAGGTGCACGCGGTGTTCACGAGCGCCGTCCCCGGGCCCGAGATGGTGGAGAGCGTGGCGGACGCCGAGCGCCAGGCCGCGGCGAAGGGCGGCCGGGACCGCGCGCGGTTCATAGGCCGCACGCTCTACCTGCACACCCCGGACGGCTTCGGACGCAGCGAGCTGGCCCTGCTGCTGGGCAGGGCCCGTGGCCCGATGGCGTCCGGCTCGAGCGGCACGGCGCGCAACTGGGCGACGGTGAGGAAGCTGCTGGAGATGTGCGCCGGCTGAGAGGCAGGCGTCCGGTGGGCCACCCGGGGCCGCCCGGGGGCCCCGGCTGGCCCACCACGTGTCAGAGGAGCAGGGTGATCTGGAGGTCGAAGCCGCCGTTAGCGTCGCTCAGCGGGTTGGTGTTGATCGGGTTGAAGGTGGTCGCTGGGGCGATCCAGCCGCAGAACCCACCGCCCGTCAGGTCGACGAGCTGAGGCGTGC
>DASYBH010000365.1:0-6636 GCA_036500885.1 Candidatus Dormiibacterota bacterium | reverse complement strand
ACGTACGGTCGGAGGACGATGATCACGCTGCCCACGAACGTTCGACGGCTCATCGATGGCGTCAACTACGCGCACATCGCCACCGTGCTCCCCGACGGCGGCCCCCACAGCGTGCCGCTCTGGGTGGAGATGGAGGGCGATCACATCGCGGTGCTCACCTCTCCGAAATCGCGCAAAGCGCGCAACCTCGATCGCGACCCGCGGGTCGCGATCTCGATGACAGACCACGCTCAGCCGTACGCCATGGCATGGGTCCGCGGACGCGTCGCCCGGCGCCTGGAGGACGATGACGCGCTGGAGGTCATCGACCGGCTGTCGGTGAAGTACACCGGGCAGCCGTACCCTCTGCGCACCGACCGGGTGGTGTTCCTCATCGAGCCCGAGCACGCCGACGCCGTCGCGTACGGATGATTCTCGTCGCCGGCGGCCTCGGCTTCATTGGCTCCCAACGGGGCTGAGGGTTCTATCGCCCGCGCTGGGTACCTTGCCCCTGCTGACCGCCCCGACATCCATCCCGCGAACCGGCACGTCCTCGCCGCCGATATGACGGCCGTCCGATAGCGTGACCGGTCGGCGCTTCAGCTCCCCGATCCGAGCGATGGGCGCGCAGCTTCGGGCATTCTGGTAGTCGCCGTGCTACCGCTCCTGGAACGTGATTCGCAGCTGAGCCAGCTGAGGGCGGCGATGGCGGAGGCGGAGGGCGGCGATGGCCGCATGATGCTGATCGGGGGCGAGGCCGGCGTCGGCAAGTCGTCCCTGGTGGAGCACCTCGGGCGGACGCAGACACCGCGCAAGGCACTGTTCGGCATCTGCGACCCGGTGGGCACGCCGCCGGCGCTGGGCCCGCTTCTCGAGGTCGCCGGCGGGCTGGAGCCAGGCCTCCCGGCCGAGCTCCTGTCGTCCGCGGCGCCCGGACTCTCGTTGTTCGCGGCGCTGGCCGCAGCGCCAAGCCTGGTGATCGTGGAGGACGTGCACTGGGCCGACCAGGCGACGCTGGACGTGCTCCGCTACCTCGGACGTCGGGTGACCCGACTTCCGGCATTGATCCTGGCCACCTTCCGCAGCGAGGACGCGGGCGTCGGGTCACCGTTGGGCGTGCTGCTGGGCGATCTGGCAACCGCACCCGGCGTAGTCCGCATGGAACTGCCGCCACTCAGTCTCGCCGCGACCCGGGTGCTGGTCGGCGGCGACGCGGAGCTGCTGCACCGCCGGACCGGCGGCAATCCGTTCTTCATCCGTGAGGTGATGGCCGGCGGTGGGATGGACGTCCCGGCCACCGTGCGCGACGCGGTCATGGCCCGCGCGTCCCGGCTGTCCACCGCCGCCCGGGCCGCGCTGGAGGCCGCGGCGGTAGCCGGGACGCGGACGCCGGCAGCGCGCCTGGCCGCGCTCCTGGGTCGCGACGGAACGCCTCGGTGGGGCATGGAGGAGGCGATGTGGTCGGGCTTCCTCGTGCGGGATGCCGGCATGGTGCGCTTCCGCCACGAGCTGGTCCACGCGGCGATTGGCGAGGCCACACCGCCTGTTCGGCGTCAGCAGCTGCACGCTGCGATGCTGGCGTTGCTGCGCGACGATCCACTGGTGCCGGACGGGGAGGCGGCCCTCGTCCACCATGCCGAGGGCGCCGGCGATGCCCATGCGATGCTGGTGTATGCGCCGGCCGCAGCGGCCAGAGCAGCGGCGCTCAGCGCCCACCGCGAGGCCGAGGTGCTGTACGGCAAGGCACTGGCGGTGGTGACCGCGGCCGACCAGCGCGCACGGCTGACCGAGGCCCGGGCCCACCAGCTGTACCTGGCCGGCTCGCTGCCGGACGCCCTCGATGGGCACCGGACCGCCGCCGAGCTCTGGGGCCGGCAGGGTGAGTCGGCCGAGCAGGCGGGCAATCTCGCTCGGGTCTCATACCTCAGCTTCCTGGTGGGCGAGCACGACGCGGCGGAGCAAACCGCGGACGCCGCGGTCGCATGCCTGGCCGGGCTTCCCCCGGGCCCCGAGCTGGCGGCGATCTACGACAGCCGCAGCCGGCTGCGCTTCATGGCGTCCGACCCTGCCGGCGCCGTGCGCTGGGGCGAACGTGCGCACGAGCTGGCGCTGAGCCTGGGGGACGGCCAGCTGCTGCTGGACGCGGCGGTGACGCTCGGCGCGGCGCGCATGCTGCGCGGCGACGCGGATGGCGCGGGAATGCTTCGGCACGCGCTCGGCGACGCCCGCGCTCGGGAGCTGGAGGATGTCGCGGCCCGCGCAACGCTGTACCTGGCATGGCTGCCGCTGCTGCAGCGAAGCTACGACGGGGTGGAGCGCCACCTGGAGGAGGGCTTGCGTTACGCCGACGAGCACGAGCTGTCGTACTGGCGACAGCTGCTGGCGGCGGCCCGGGTCCGCTACTGGGTCGACCAGGGCCGCTGGCGGGAGGCGGAGCACGAGGCCGGGAAGATCCTGGAGGAGGTCGAGTCGAACAGACTGGCGCTCGCCCAGGTGCTGATCGCGGTCGGCGCGCTGCGCGGCCGTCAGGGCCGCGAGGATGTCGAAGGCTGTCTGGAACGGGCGACAGCCCTGGTCCGGGACCATCCCGAAGTGGACGCCGTGTCCCCGGTTGCCCCAGCCCTCGTCGAGCTGGCGGTCCTGCGCGGAGAGACGGGCCGAGCCCGGGAGATCGCCCGTACCGTGCTCGACCGCGCGGGCGGCGCGTGGGAACAGGGCGGTCTGTGGTTCTGGGCACGCCAGGCCGGCGACGACGCGGCCATGCCCGCTGCGCTGCCCGAACCGTATGCACTGCTCCAGCGCGGCGAGTGGCGGGCTTCTGCCGCGTGGTGGCAGGCTCGTGGGTGCGGATACGAACGCGCCATGACGCTGAGCCTGTCGGGCGACGGGGACGCCCTGCGGGAGTCGGTCCGACTCCTCGACGAGCTCGACGCCCGGGCGGGTGCCGCGCTGGTCCGGCGCCGGCTGCGGGCGCTGGGCATGGGGTCGATCCCGCGCGGACCACGCGGATTCACTCGATCGAACGCCGCCGGGCTCACGGAACGTGAACACGAGGTGCTGTCGCTGATCGCCGAGGGGCTCGGCAATGCGGGCGTCGCCCGGCGCCTGTTCCTGTCGCACAAGACGGTCGAGCGCCACGTATCCGCCGTCCTGCGCAAGCTCGATGTGGAGGACCGGAAGGCGGCGGTGGCGGCTGCCCGTCGGGTGGGCGCGCTGGACCAGGATGCGGGGCGGCGCCCGTAATTTGAGGGTGGCGCCCCGATGAGGGCACCCGGGAGCAGCGCCTACCCTGATGCGACATGTCGACCGAAGACAGGAAGCGTGCGGCGCACCGGGCGCTGGTCGCGCGAATCCTCGAAGGAGATGGCAGGGCACCGCGGGACCAGCGGCGTAGCGCATTCGACAACTCGGGGCTCGGCGAGCCGCTGCGCACCCTGATCGACAAGGTCGCCGAGCGGCCCACACAGATCACCGACGAGGACATCATCGCGGCGAAGACAGCGGGCCGCGCCGAGGACGAGATCTTCGAGCTCGTCGTGTGTGCCGCGGTCGGTCAGGCCACGCGCCAGTACGAGACGGCGCTCGCGGCGCTGGCGCACGCGAGTGGCGAGGGAGGCGACTGAGCATGCGTCTCGAGATCCTCAACAGCGGCTACAGCCTCGGCACGCGGCTCCTGTTCGCGTTCATTCGCGCGGTTTCGCGTCACCCGGTGCCCGACGCCGCCAGGCTGGTCTTCTACCGCCCGGATTTCTACGGCGCTCGGATGAAGGAGATCACTCATGAGGCGATGCGCGGACCGTCCGCGTGGTCGGTTGCCGACCGCGAGCTGATGGCCGCCCTTGTCTCGAAGGCGAACGAGAACGCGTTCTGTATTGCGGCCCACACCGCAACGGCAGCGAGAGCCCACGACGACGAAGCGATGGTCGCGGCCGTGCTCGACCATCTGGAGACCGCGCCCATCGAGGAGCCGCTTCGGGCGACGCTGCGCATGCTGCGCAAGCTGGTCCTCGAAAACACGGTGAATTCGAATGACATGAGTGCGGTGCTCGCCGCCGGTGTCTCCCGTGAGCAGATCGAGGACGCGCTCGCCGTCTGCTTCGCGTTCAACACGACGAATCGCCTGGCCGACGCCTTCGGATTCTCCATGCTCGATCCCGAAGGCTTCGACGCCGGCGCGAAGTACCTGCTCGCGCGCGGCTACCGCTAAGCAGATCTCATGAAGTTCTGTCCGGAATGGGTTGGGGCGTGCGATCTGGTCTGAGTTGTTGACTGAGCCCGCCGCGCTCAGGCGCCGACGACTCGAGGAGCGCCATCGCGCTGGTAAGCGCGCGATGCATGGCGGCGGGGTCGGCGCGGGCCCGCGCCAGCAGGTAACCGCCCTGGACCACGGCGGTGCGCCTCGGCGAGCGCGAGGAGCTCCGAGACCCTGCCGGCCGGCACGAAGAGCACACCGTCGTCGTCCAGGACGACGTCCTCCCGGCCCACCGTCCACTCCCCCACCCAGGCGGACCGCAGCGGGTCCGCGGTCCGCCCGTCACGCAGCTCTCGTCGAGCCGGCCGCCGCCGTCGACCACGAGCACGTCCCCGGCAGCCGCCCCCCTGGAGCGCCTCCAGGAACACGTCCACGCTGCCCGCGTGCCGGGCGGGCAGGACGCGGCCGGCCAGGCGCGGCCACTTCATCGCGGGTTCCTCCGTACCGGCGCCTCGAACGGGCGCTCGGCCTGTAGTCGGAACCGCCACCCGTTCTGGACATCCGTGCCAGGATTTTCCAGGCGGCGACGCCGGCAGCGCCGGTTCAGCCGGAGGTCGCGTCGAGCGCGGCCTCGATCTGGTCGAGGTGCTCGCCCCGGTGCTCGGCGCGGAAGGCGTTCAGCGGGCACGTGTCGTCGTTGGGCCACATGCGTTCGGGCGGGAGGGCCGCGACGCGCCGATCGATCTCCTCGGCGATGGACAGGGCGAGCTCGGCCGCATGACGCGGCGTGATGGCGTGGATCAGCGGGCGGCTGGCGTCGTTGATCCAGTCCACGTCATCGGACTCGTGGTCCGACGGCGAGTACGGCGCGCCGCGTTCCAGCTTGCCGGCCAGGACCAGGGCGCGCCCGTCCCAGAAGGCGATGTGCCCGAGCACGCCGGCCACGGTCCAGTGCTCGTTCACGGGACGCAGGAGCTCGTCGTCGGTCAGGCGCGCGACCAGGGAGCGCATGCGCTCCCGCTCCTGGTCGTTCCGCTCGAGGTAGGAGCGATCGAGAGGCATCGTTCCATGATGACGGCAAGGACCGCGGCGAGGTCGAGCGGGCGGATCGGGACGGATGTACCAGCGCCGTCGGGCCTTTTGGCCCCCTACCGGCGGGTCGATGCCGGCAGGCTGCCCATCCCGGCGCCCGGCTGGGTCCAGCCGATCGTGACGCCGCAGTGGCCGGCGGACCTGGCCGCGCATATGGGCCCGCCGTGGCAGCAGGGCACGCGGCCTGCTGTTCTACCGACTCTTGGAACGTGCCGTCGCCGCTGACCCCGCGCCCTCCACGGCGATCCGGGGCGGGAGGCCGTGAGCATCACTGCTGGCTGATGTCGATCGTTAGCAGTCGAATACCGACCAGCAGATCTCGTTGCGCAACCTCTGGTCGTCGAGCACGAGCTCACGGATCGTATCCGGTAGCTGGTCCCGCTGCCATTGGCATTCGAGCCTGCCGGCCTGCTCGCGGCCATCCTTTGGTGCGGACGCTCTTGCGGCCCGGATAGCGTACGCTGCCGCACCGAGTTCGTGGGCGGCGACGTGAGCTACCGCAGCGGCTTGACCAGCAGCATGCGCGGCCTCCCGTGCGGCGCCGGAGAGGTCCCGCGCTGCGGCGTTCGCGTAGCCAGCGGCATTACGTGCTTGCGTCATCGTTATCTCGCCTCGCACCCACGCACGTGCTTGCTCGATCGCCCAGCGCGGGCGCTCGTCAGCCGGCCGCACCTGCTCGAACAGATGCATCACGTGCTCTGCGCAATCGGCCGCCCACTCAGCGAGAAGCCTGTGATCGGAATCTTGCAGCGTGCCGCCGCGGCGAACGGTGATGAATCTGGGGTCGCGGTCCTTGGGGAGAATCACAGCTTGCCCTTCGTCACTCCATCTGCCCAACGCGTTGGCACATGACCTGCGCGCCGTTCGCTCTGGCTTGACTTCTCACTCTAAGCTACTGGAGCGAAGGGGACGAGTATCACGCCTTCTTCGTCTACGGGACGGCCCGGACAGTGGAACTTCCGCCTGATCGCACCGCTGGTGGTCGAGACGCTGCCCGCCACCCTTCACGACCACGTCCTGTACGGGCGGCGGCTGCCATTCCCCTACGCCGTTCCTGGACCTGGCAGCGTGGTCCGGACGAACTACGGGTCGTGGGTGACTTGACGGGCAGGCGAGCAACCGGGCTGCCCAGCCTGTCCAGCAGGTACACCCCCTCTCGGGGAGAGAGGGGGTGTCGTCGAGGATTCGCGCTACGCCAGGTAGCGCCTCGCGCACGCGACCGCCTTGGGCCCGGCACAGGCGAGGCACTGGGCGATGTAGATGGCCCTGATGAACTGCTGTGTGTGCGGATCTACGGCGGCCTCGCAGGCGAAGAGGCACGGCGCGTCCGCGTGTGCCCCGATGCAGGCGAGGAACTGCTCGACCTTCTTCCT
>DASYBH010000364.1:0-9273 GCA_036500885.1 Candidatus Dormiibacterota bacterium | reverse complement strand
CGGCGAGCAGCGGTACGGCCGCCTCCAGGCGCGCCGCGCCACAGCTCCTGGCGCTGGCCGCGCGCACCGCCGGGTCGGGGTTCGTGAGCCCGTCGACCACCGCGTCTTCCAGGCCTGGCGCGGTGTTGATCGTGTTCCTTCGCCGCCGGCGCAGCCAGCTCACCGTTCCCCCCTCCTGCCCGGCCGCCGGCTCGAGATCACCGCGCGCATCTCATGCTCGATTCCACTCTGGGGCCGGCCCCGGTGGGAACGCCGCCATCACACCGTGATGCCGGCCTCGCCGGGCGATCGGGCGCCCGTCACGCTCCCGGACCCCACGGATTGGTCCGGCCGCTCTCCTCAGCGGCCGCGGGGGGCGGGTCGTGGCATCATCGACCGACCGCTGGGCACTTCCTCGCACGCCACGACCCCCGAGTCTTGTCAAGGCCGGAGAGCGAAGCGTGCCTTGACAAGACTCGTTCCGGGGGGGTGTCCCCCCAGATGGGCGCGCCCGGAGTCTCAGCGGCGCGCCCGTGGCCGGCCCAGCGGGAGGAAGCGCGGGACGCGGCGCAGGTACTCGGCGTACTCTCGCCCGAAGCTCCTGGCCAGCACCCGCTCCTCGGCGCGCACGCGGACGAGCAGCAGCGCGAAGGTGGTTGCCAGCACCAGCGCGCCCGGCCACGACAGCGTGGGGAGGAAGACCGACCAACCCCCAACCATCTCTCCGAGGTACAGTGGGTTGCGACTCACCGCGTACGGGCCGCCCGTGACGAGACGGCGGGCCTGCGGCAGGATCGCGAACGAGCGACCCAGCCACAGCAGCGACCAGATCGTCCACGCGATGCCCGCCAGCGACACGAGGTCGGCGGGCATCAGCAGCCAGTCGCGGCGAGGCGCACCTGGCAGGAAGGGGATGCACATGGCGAGAAAGCTGCCGGCGAAGACCGCCACCACGATCGGAACGCGACGATCCCCGTCGCGCGGAGGCAGCCGCACCGCGTACAGCACCACGAGGAGCCCGTAGTACAGAAACAGCAGCAGCATGTTGAGCGCCCCCAGGACGTCGGGGCCGGCGTTCCAGCCCCTCACGGACGCCCAGGCGGTGTGCACGTGGATCGCCTGGGCGACCAGCGCGATGCCGAACAGCGAGGCGGGCAGCACCCGGCCCAGCAGCAGGTCGCGCCAGCGGGCGATCGCGGAAGAACGGCGGTATCCGGCCGCCTCGGGGGTCGTGCCGGTGTGAGCGGTCACGAAGCGTCGCGACCGGTACCGCCGCTACCGGTGGGACCGCTCCAGGCGGTAGCCGTAGCCGGGCACCGCGACGATCCACTCGCCCAGTCCGAGCTTGGCTCGCAGCCGGCGCACCAGGAGGTCCACGCGCTCGGTCGGAATGTCGTCATACCCATGCACCTCGTGGAGGATCTGGTCCCGGGACAGCGCGATGCCCGCGTTCCGCACGAGGTACTCGAGCAGCCGGAACTCCAGCGAGCCCAGCGTGACCGGCCGGCCGCGCACCCGAACGCTGCGCGCCACCAGGTCGATCTCGACGTCGTCGAAGGTGTGGGGGTCGTCCACCGCGCCGGCGGCCGCGATGGGCGGCGCCTGGTCCGGCCGCGCGGGCAGCGACCCCAGCTTGCGGAGGTGCGCGTCCAGCCTGGCCACGAGCTCCCTTGGCCGAAACGGCTTGCTGAGGAAGTCGTCGGCGCCGGCGTCCAGGCCCCGGCTGACGCTGGCTTCGTCAGCGCGCCCGCTGACGAAGAGGATGGGCACGACCGGATCGAGGCTTCGCATCCGCCGGCAGAGCTCGATCCCGGAGCCGCCCGGGATCACCCAGTCGATCAGGACGGCGACCGGCCGGCGGCGCACGAACGGCTCGAGCGCGCTGCCGCCGTCGGAGCACAGGACCGGCTGGAAGCCCTCCTCGTGGAGGAGCTCCGCGATCAGGTCGGCCGAGGCCGCGTCGTCCTCGACCACCAGGACGGCGCCCCTGCCTGCTCCCGCGTCCCCGCTGGCCATCGCACGATCCAGACTAGGTGCGGCCACCGGGAATCGCGAATCCCCGGTACGGACCCCTCCCCCCCTCATCTGCCGGGGGGGCAGGTCGTCCTCCCTAATCCTCGGGCGCCGAGATCCACCGCGTGCGCGCCCCCCAGGACATCGCTGCGCTGCGTCGGTGGATCCCGGCGCCGGCGATCTCCGGCCGTTGCTTGCGGGCGCAAGCATCGATTCCGCCGTGGTCGTATGCTTGACCGCGAGCACGCCTGCCGCGGGGGGCCCGCAAGTTGAGATTCACGTGATCGCTTGCTATCCGGTTAGAATCTGTTCAATCTGTAAGCGCACCGGACAACGGTGCGTGGCCTTCCCCCAAAAGGCCCAACTGCAACGCCTTGAACCCCACTTCAGTTCCCGCCGCTGACGTGGCTGGCGACCCAGCCCTATGAGCGCACCTAACCCCGGCGACATCCTCCCGCTCTGGCAGCCGGAAATTCCGGGCGAGGAGATCCAGGCCGGCCGGCTGGGCATCCGGGTTCGTCCCGGGAGCCCCGCGTCCGCCAAGCTTGCGATCATCCCCGACGGCCCGGAATGGCTGCGACAGACCCTGGAGGAGCGCGGGGAGATAGAGGGCACGTACACGTGCACCAAGCCGGAGAAGCCCCTGGAGTTCCGCGGCCAGGTCGACCAGACCCTGCTGACCGGACGCCTGGGCCGCACGCCCATGGGCCTGGCGCTCGAGATCCACGAGATGCAGCAGCTCGAGCACGAGTGGGTCATGGACAAGTCGCGCCTCAACCTCCGCTACCACGAGCTGGCCCTGGTGGCCGAGTGGGACGGTGAGCTGGAGGGCTTCACGGCGCTCGCCCTGCGGGAGCAGGCGAAGCGGCTGCCCCTTCTCGACTCGACCCTGCGGTTCATCGAGCACCTCCGGGACTACCGGGAGAAGCTGGCGGAGGCCACCGTGCGCCGCTTCGAGGCGGTCGAGCAGTGGATCGAGTGCCCGCGCTGCGAGAACGTCGCGCCGACCTCCAACGGCATCCACTGCGCCGAGTGCGGCGAGGACATGCGCGGCGGCGAGTACGTCCGGGCCGCGCTGCGCCTGACCGACGGCGACGACGCCCGGATCTACCGGGGCATCGACTCGCTGACCGTTCGCTCGGCCGGGTTCCCCGAGTACCGCGGGATGACCCTGGATCGGGTGCAGGGGCAGACGCTCTGGGTGTCGTTCCGCCGGTACGACCCGCTGCCGGACGAGGGCGTGGTGCTGCCGACGGCCAGCGTGGAGATGTTCGACGCCCAGAAGTCGGTCATCCGCCAGCTCCTGATCGCGTCTCCGCGGACCGGCGCGCTCGCCGCCATGCTCGCCGACCCCGGCTGGCTGGGCTCCCCGCCCCGGATGGGGTTGGACGGCCGGCGCGCGCACCACCTGCCCGATCCCAACGAGGAGCAGGCGGAGGCCGTGGCGAGGGTGATGGGCATGCGGCCGGGGCAGCTGTACATGATCCAGGGCCCGCCGGGCACCGGCAAGACCACGGCCATCGTGGAGTCGATCCGCCGCATCCTGGCCCGCAACCCCAACGCGTCGATCCTGCTCTCCTCGCACTCCAATGACGCCGTGGACACCGGCCAGGAGCGGCTGCTGGGCTTCTCGCACGTGCGCCAGGCCCGCGTCGCCGAGCCGGGCAAGGTGCCGCGCCGGCTGCGCCACACACTGGTGGAGGGCGACGACCTGGAGCCGTTCAACCTGGTCGCCGGCACGTGCAACCGGCTCGCGATCGACTCCCGACTGCGTTTCCGGACCTTCGACTGGCTGATCCTCGACGAGGCGAACAAGGTCCGCGCCAACGAGGCGCTGGCGCTGATGCCGCTGGCCAAGCGCTGGGTGATGATCGGCGACCTGAACCAGCTGCCGCCCGTCATGGAGGAGGCGGCCCTCGGGTTCGAGATCCGGAGCGAGCTGGACCGGGTCGTGCGGGACGACAGCTTCTACGGCCACATGTGGGACCAGGTGCCGCCGACGTCGCGCATCATGCTGCCCCGCCAGTACCGCATGCGCGAGCCGATCGGGCGGGCGGTCTCCGACCTCTTCTACGAGGGCAAGCTGATCCACGAGGCGCCGCACCCGCGCATGCCGCTGCCCTGGCCGTTCGACCGCGAGCTGGTCTGGGTGGACACGGGCGCGCAGGAGGAGTACCGCGACGCCCAGAAGTCGGTGGCCAACGAGTTCGAGGTCGCGCTCTGCAAGGACATCACCACGATCATTCGCAAGCGGGTCCGCAAGGCGAAGCTGGCGGTGATCGCGATGTACAACTCGCAGGTCAACCGGCTGGTCTCCGCGCTGAAGGGCATCGTCCCGCCGGACGACATCGAGTCCGTTGACGCGTTCGAGGGACGCGAGTCGGACGGCGTGATCCTCTCGCTGGTCCGTTCGAACGACCGGGCGGCGATCGGCTTCCTCAACGACCCCAACCGCGTCAACGTGGCGATCTCACGGGCCAAGAAGCTGCTGGTGATCGTCGGCGACTCCAGGACGGTGATCGGCGGCGCGCCGGAGCTGTTCGGGCCGCTGTTCGAGCACTGCCAGCAGGAGGGCCTGGTCGCCGGCGTGGGCGCGGTCGTGACGGCCTGCCAGCGCGTGGGCATCCGCTCGCAGGTGCAGCGGCTGTCCAAGCCGAAGCGCGGCGAACGCCGGCGCAACCGGCGGAAGAAGCGCAGCCGCGACGTGGCCCCCGCCGCGCCAGCCGAGGGCATGGCGGAGCTGGCCGAAGCCACCCCGGCCGGGGCCGGGCTCGAGGCGGCGGAGGCAGGCCCGTTCAAGGAAGATGACCTGCCCCCCCTGACCCCCCGGCAGATGAGGGGGGGAGGTGAGGAGGCGCGGTTCGAGGCGCGTCCCGTGGAGGAGATCGCGACGGGTGGGCCGGACGGGGAGGCGCCTCCGGAGACCGTCGCCGAGACGTCGCCGCCGGAGCCGGCCGGGCCGGCTGAGCCGGTCCAGGAACCCTCGTCCGGCGACCAGCTCGACCTCCCAGGGCGGGTGGCCGAGCCCGAGGCGTCCGCGCTGAAGCCACGGCGGCGGACCACCACGACAGGAGCGGCGAAGGTCACCGCCAACGAGCCGGTCGGGAACGGCGCCGGCGATGCCGCCCAGCCGCCCGGGCCCACCCGCCGCCGCGCGGCGAGGGCGCCGGAGAAGCCGGCCGCGCCAGGAGACGGCGAGCCGCCCAAGCCGCCCGCGAGGCGCCGTCGCACGACCGGCGTCGCGACGGCGTCCGAGCTGGAGATCGAGCCGCAGCCGGTGAAGCCGGCCGGCGCGGGCCGCACGCGTGCGGCCAAGGAATCGAAGCCTCCCGACCCGCAGGACGAGCTTCCCTTCGACCTGCCCCAGGCCGGCGCGTGAGCTCCATCCGCACGGTGGCGGTCATCAGCCCCGGCGAGATGGGCGCGGGCGTGGGCCGGCGCCTGCGAGCGGGCGGCCTCCGGGTGGTGACCACCCTCGAGGGCAGGGGCGAGCGAACGCGGGAGCGCGCGGAGGCCGCCGGCCTGGAGGACGCTGGCTCGCTGGCCGGCGTGGTGCGCCAGGCCGACGTGCTGCTCTCGATCGTGCCGCCCGGCCGCGCCCTGGAGCTGGCGCGGGCGGTCGGCCGGGACGCCGGGCCGCTCTATGTCGACTGCAACGCGGTGTCACCCGCGACCGCGAGGGCGATCGGGACCGCGGTCGGCGAGCGATGCGTTGACGCCGGCATCATCGGCGGCCCCGACGCCCCACGCTTCTACGCGTCCGGTCCGCACGCCGGCGAGCTGACGGCGCTGCCGCTGGACCTGCGCATCCTCGACGGGGAGATCGGCCAGGCCTCGGCGCTGAAGATGTGCTACGCGGCGCTGACCAAGGGCCTGTCGGCGCTGCTGACCGAGTCCATGGTGACAGCCGGAGCGCACGGCGTCGCCGGGGCGCTGCGCGAGGAGCTGGCGGACAGCCAGCCCCAGTTCCTGGCCGGGGCGCAGCGGCTGCCCGGCGTCGTCAGCAAGGCGTACCGCTGGATCGCTGAGATGGAGGAGATCGCGGCGACCTTCGACCGGGTCGGCCTGACGCCGCGGATGCTGCTGGGCGCGGCCGACGTGTACCGCCTCGTCGAGGCTGCCCGAGCCGGCTCGCAGGCGCCGCTCGACAGCCTGGAAGCCGTTGTCGGGGAGCTCAGGCGGGCGCTGGAGTCGACCCGACCAGCTGGCTGATCGTCGCCGAGAGCTGCCCCGGCATGGTCCGGGCCTTCAGCAGCGACCGGCACACGCAGTCCGGCGGCTTCTCGAAACGCGACTCGTCATTGGTCAGGAGCACGATCATCGCTCCGGCCGCCGCGAACCGCTCCGCCAGAACCGTCCCCGCTCCGCTGGGCAGCCACACGTCGAGGCACACGATGACCGGCCGCTCGCGCCGGAACATCATGTCGGCCGTTTCGGAGTCGCGCGCCACACTCACCGAGAACCCGTCGCGCCGCAATTTGAACGCGTAGAGGTTCGCGGTGTCCGTGTCGTCTTCAACTAGGAGAACGCGGACCATTCCTCCCTCCATGCGCATAGCATGACCGAGGTGCCAGACATACTCACGGTGCATGCCGTCGCCAACGCTGAGAAGCCGGCTCTCATCTGCGGTGAGCACATCCTGACGTACAGAGCCTACGACGAACGGAGCAATCGCGCAGCGCAAGCGCTGATGAGCCTTGGCGTCCAGCCGGGCGACCGCGTGGCCGTCATGTCGTACAACTCCATCGCGACCTCGGAGGTTTCTGCCGGACTGCGCAAAGCTCGCGCCGTGACAGTGCCCGTCAACTTCCGGCTGCGCGGACCGGAGCTCGCGTACATCATTCGAGACAGCGGCGCTCGTGCCGTCTGCGCCGGTCCGGACTTCGTCGAGCACGTCGAGGCGGCGCGGACCGATCTCGAGAACCAGCCCATCGTGGTGGCGATCGGCGACAGCGTGCCGCCCGCGGGGTGGACGCGTCTGGAAGAGACGATGGCGGCGACGACCGGCGAGCCTGTCCGGCAGGAGGACACCGGACCGGGCGCGGCGATGATCTACACCAGTGGCACGACGGGCCATCCCAAAGGCGCGTACCGGCCGGCCGGGCTCGGTCAGGAGACCGTCCTCCGCACCATCATGCTGTTCGGGCTGCGCGGCGACGACGTGCACCTGATGGCCGGGCCCGGCTATCACAGCGCCGTCGGCGCGTTCGCCGGGCTGACCATCGCCTGCGGCGCGACGGTGGTCATCACGCCGAAGTTCGACCCGGAGCAGGCGCTGGCGCTGATCCAGCGGCACCGGGTGACCACGACGTTCATGGCGCCCACGCTGGTACAGCGGATGATGGACCTGCCAGAGGAGGTGCGCGCTCGCTACGACGTGTCCTCGATGCGCGCGCTGATCCTGGGCGCGGCCCCCTGCCCGCACTCGCTGAAGGAGCGGGCCACCGCCTACTTCGGAGAGGTGCTCTGGGAGTTCTACGGCGCGACCGAGACCGGCTTCAACCTGGTGCTGCGGCCCGAGGACCAGCTCCGCAAGCCGGGCTCGGCCGGTACGCCGCCGGACGGACAGGAGATCCTGCTGCTCGACGATGACGGCAACCCGGTCCCGGACGGCGAGCCCGGCGAGCTGTGGGTCCGCAACGACTCGCTCGCCTCGTACCACAACCGGCCCGATGCGACCGCGCGATCGATGCACGACGGCTTCTTCACCGTCGGCGACGTGGCCTACCGCGACGCCGAGGGGTACTACTACATCTGCGACAGGAAGATCGACATGGTCATCTCCGGCGGGGTGAACATCTATCCGGCCGAGATCGAGGCCTGCCTCCACGCCCACCCCGCGGTGCGCGACGTCGCGGTGATCGGCAAGCCTGACGACCAGTGGGGCGAGTCGGTGGCGGCGGTGGTGTCACTCCAGCCCGGCGCCAGCGCGACCGAGCAGGAGCTGATCGACTGGTGCCGGGGCCGGATCGCGGATTACAAGCGCCCGCGCTCGGTCGACTTCGTGACGGAGCTGCCGCGCGACCAGGCCGGGAAGCTTCTGAAGCGCCAGATCCGCCAGCCGTACTGGGCCGGCTCCGGCCGCAGGATCTGACCTGAGGCCGGCGCCGCCCGCCGTCGACGGAGCTCGACGGCCCGGCCGGCCTCCTCGACCTCGCGCCGCAGCGCCTCGGTGCGTTGCCGCATGTGCTCTTCCAGCGCGTACAGGTTCAGCATATATAGCTATATAGCGATATAGCCTCTCCCATTCCATTTGATCGTGATATAGTCACCTGGCGATGCCTTTCGAGGCCGGCGGCGATCGCGGGCGTCCCGGCGGACGGATCGAGGTGGTCCCCTCCGCTGTCCTGGAGCTGACCTGGATCCTCTACATGCTGGAATGGAACCACGAGCTCGCCGGCGACGAGGCGCTGCGCGCCGCGGCGCCGGCACTGCGTGATGAGCTGACCGCCCTGTGGGGGAGCGACGACGACGACTGCCTGGCGGACGTCTCGATCCTTGCCGAGCGCATCGGAGCGCTCCACAGCGGCGAGGCGGACACGTTCCTGAACGGGCTGGAGCGGGCGGCCACGCTCGGTGGCGTGGGGTTGGAGCTGCGCTCCGAGACACCCGCGGTGCGCGAGGCCACGATCGCCCGCCTCGAGCGCCTGCGCCGCGAGCCGGAGGTGGCACGACGGTACGCCGGCATCCTGCGGCGGGCGTGGGACGTGGTGCGCCCCACCTGGGAGGAGACCGGCCGCCAGACCGTGCTGCGGACCTGCCGGGAGTGGACGGAGCGGCTGAGCCAGGGCGCCAGGGTCGTCGACATGCTCACCCCCAAGCACGTCCTGCGCCGATCGGAGCAGGGGATGCTGCTCACGCTGCGACCACGTGTGGTGCTGTCGCCCATGTACTTCGCATCCTCGGGTGGATCGGTCATCGACATGACCAGCTACCTGCACGTGGGCGGCGCGGCCCGTCCACTCGACGAGGAACAGGCGAGGCGCGAGGACTGCGAAAAGATCGCCACTCGCATGAAGGTGCTGGCCGACGCCACGCGGGTCGGCCTGCTGCGCGCGCTGGCGCACGAGCCCGCGAGCGTGATGGACCTCGCGCGCCGCTTCCGGCTCGCCCAGCCCACGGTCAGCAACCACGTTCGCCTGCTGCGCGACGCGGGGCTGCTCGACTCGCGCAAGGACGGTCCGCGGATCGTCTACAGCGTGCCACGCGAACAGCTCGGCCGGCTGCTCGACGAGACACGCGATCTGCTGCTGGAGCCCTGAGCCGGCCGGGCATCCACCT